>CAYRFL010000047.1:0-30578 GCA_964423515.1 uncultured archaeon | reverse complement strand
GGGCTCTCCTCCACTTTATCCTCCTCTTCATCGTCGAGGCTCCTAGCAGCTTTCCTCCTCTTCCTCACCAGGGCGAATATACCGGCCAGAAGGAACGCCAGTGCGACCAGGTCAAGTATCAGCCAGAAAGGATCGATAGTAGATACCTTCCCGGGTCTTTCATCTTTCCCGTCTTCCTCTGTCCATACGTCCACCCCCAGCAGCAGTTCCCTTGAGTTCCCCTCAAACCGTATCTCCAATGTCAGATTGTACTTGCCCGGCACCACCCCTATCCCGGGAGACAATCTCCCTTCGACGGTCTCCCTTTCACCGATGCCGAGCGGTGTAATAAGTCTCATCTCGACGAACTGCGCCATGCTGCCTCCGAGCCATATTTGGGTTTCCAAGGGCATTGTACCCGTGTTTATCACCGTCAGGTTGAACGATCCGCTGCGGCCTGCCTCCATTCGCAGTTCGCCAACGTCAAGATAGGCTTCCACCAGATATTTACCGATGAAATTATCCATGTATGTGAATTCCCAGAAACCGCTCGCACAATCCCCGATGACCTTGCCGGATGCCGGAAGCACCATCCAGTAATACGTGTCGTTGTCCCGAAGGGCGTCCATCCGGCAGTACGTGTTGGTGGTGACGGCTGCGAGCTCGAGGTGCATCTGACTGACGCCTGCGAAGATATAGTAATCACCGGGAATTAGGCTCTGTCCCGTGAGCTTCCAGGTCAATTCCTGTCTCGAATCGTTCGTAAAGGTCTCATTGAGCGGGGATACGAGCTCCACTGACCGCGGCTTTTTCGAAGAGTTGATGTGAAATTTCCGCGGCCCTTCACGACACTCTCCCACGACCTCGTCGACCACGGGAACGACGTACCAGTGATACGTTGCCCCCTCCGACAATCCCTCGATCGGCCGACTGGAGCCCCTTATTCCGGTCAGGTACAATCCAGGGGTTCCATTGGTACCGAGATACAGGTCGAATCGGGCATTTTCGAGCGACGGGCCGTCCGCATCGCTCACTTCCCAGACGAGCATTATATCACCCCCTGTTACCACCGCCTCATGGCCAGGAAAGACCAGAGCTGCAACCGGGGGATCGTCAACCGCCTCCACCGTGACGTTGATAGTAACGTTGGCCGAGAGCCGGTCCTGTGTTCTCTCGGTGACGGTGATGGTTATGCTGGCATGCCCGCTCCTGTTATCGGAGGGCACTATTATGATGCTGGAATTGGGCCCCCGTTCGACGTGTAAGTAGTCCTCGGAGGCCGTGACGTAGAACTCCAGCTCGTCCCCGTCCGGATCCTGAACGAATTCCGTCAGAGAGTAATTGCTCGTAAAGACGGTGTCCTCCTTCATTGAAATGTCCGTTGGTATGGATATCCATACCGGGGGATCGTTCACACCGGTCACCGATATGGTAAAGGGGATCGAAAGGGCCTTGCGGCCATAGGCATTGGTACATTCGATGACCATTTCCGCCTGACCGGTCCAGTTTGCCGCCATGCCGCTTATTCCCAGCACGCTCCCGTCGATGACGATGGTCAGGTTTTCGGTATCGGTGCAGTTGTGGACGGAAAAGAGAGACGGCCTTATTGATCGGTACCGATCCGTGCTGTGATAGTTGAGATCGAGTATGGCATCATCGGGCATATCCTCGGTCAGAACGATATCGTCGATCCGTCCCGTGAATTCGGGATATTCAATGGGGGACCATCTTATGGCCCAGCAATGGAGGTACGGCCTGTGCGTGGCGTTGGAGATGAAACGGGCCCCGAGGCGTACGTCGGTATGATGCAATGAGTCTATGGAGGAAAGGTCCGTCCCGAATGATGGATCACCCGTAGCATTAGTTCTGATGAGCACCTCATCTGTCATAGCGTTATACAGGGATATCTCGAGGCGGGTCTCCGGCGGAACGTTTGTTACCACCATCATCTGGGCCCACGTATTGTTCCCGGGCAGGCGAATGTCCTCCGAGTATAACCAGGCCGTTCCGGGTATATCATGGATGGTGGCATTCCCGTCGATCTTCGCGTTGGACGAGCCGTTCGTTCTCGAAGATGATATGAGACCGTCCCTCCAGGCGTCGGGGATCATCCACTCGACCCCCCAGGAGTTCAGCCGGGGGGTTATGGTCTCGTTCCCCTGAAAGACGGCCCTGAGGCGGATGGACCGGATGGCCGCGTCGTTGAGAGAGGAGATGTTCATCACTTCGATGGAAATGTTGCGGAATCCGGGAATGGAGCCGTTGCCTGATGCATTGAGTATGCTGATAATTATCGAGGAGGGACCGGGTTCTGTCTTTGCCACGGCGAGCAAGCTCCATCTCATTTCGGAGGGGAGCTCTATGGGGGCGGACGTAAGATTTCCCAGGCTGGTGCCGGTATTGAGGTGCAGATATGCATCCGAACCGTTTCCGCTCGAGGTCACGTTATTTGAATGGCCGAGGTTGAAGTCCCCCTGGGAGGTCTGGTACCAGCTCCCACCGTATGCATCCGTTTTTATTCTAGTCGTTCCTATCCCCCTTCCGGATCCTCTGGTGCGTACCTCCATCCGTAATTGCTCCTGTTCCATGGTCCATTCTCGCGTTCTTTGCCCTATTGTTTCCCCGGTAGCTTCCGATGCCGCTCTTTCGAAACCGGTATCCGTTCGAGAAGGAGGGCTCTCGCCCTGGTGATCATGGGTGCCGGGGCAATCCTTTTCGGGTGAGAACCGTAGATTCCCACACGGAAGAAATGCTGACAGCAGCACGATACAAAGTAACATCACCGCCATTTTATTATACGCAAGGATAAAGCGGCCCATGGGCTCTTCATTGACGTCGTGTTAGATAAATCTTGTGGGGGAGGACTAACGATGTCCTCATCGATCCGGCATCTTCACAGCATAATTTTATATCCCTTTCCGTATATGGATGGCTCACGGCCGCATCGTATCGGAACATGGAGGTTTGTATCATGGGCGCCGAGTTGACTGATAATCCGTTTTCAAAGCGTTATTGCCGGGTCGGAATTGGCGGCCTCTTGACCATTGTATCATCCTTCCTCCTCGTTCTGATGATGGTCAATATATTCGGTATTTTTTCCATACCCCTATCAGATATGGAGGATCCTCCGAAAAATCCCGTCTCCCGGCCTAAGGATCAATACCAGTACCGCAACGGATACGTGGACAACGATTTCTGGGCCGAGAGCTCCATGGTCAAGATATACACCACCACGCATTCCCGGGACCGAACGGCCGTATGGGATTCCGGGAACGACACCATCCGCATTTCCATGGCCCGGGGCGAGTACGAAGGCTTCCAGCTCGCCTTTCGCCCCCTTAAAGATATCGACGAGACCATCACCATCGACCAGCCTACGGGCCCCTCCGTGCTTGGCACCGGCAATCTCAGCATGCACGAGGTCGCATATGCGGGCAGCTATTCGCCGGACCCGCTCATACCGGTGCCCCCGCATCCCGGGAACGACATCGACCCCCGCACGGGAGAGGCCGACAGCGTACACTGGGACGTGCTTGAGGACAGCGGCACCACCAGCACGTTCTGGGTCACCGTTTTCGTTCCTCATGACATGCCCTCCGGGACGTATCGTTCCAACATCACGTTCTCGCAGAGCGATGCCAGTGTCATTCGGCCGCTCGAGATAAGGGTGTGGGATTTCGTTCTCCCGGTATCATCCTCCCTCGAAACCTGGTTCGACTCCTCGCCGAGCTCTTATGTGTCCTATTACCCCTTCGCCAACCGGGATCCCGAGCACATTGATCTGATGAACAAGACCTACGCGAAGTTCAGGGAGTACCGCATAACTCCCGGTAAGTTGTGCGCGGCTGAGCCCTGGGGTGCGGATTTCACCGTGGACGCCGGCCTGAACGTTTCGGTGAACTTCACCAGGAGCGATCCCATCATGGAGTACTACCTGGACGTGCTGGGCATGTCCCGGTTCGAGTTTCCCCTCACAGCTTTCGATCCCGTCAGGTGGGATGCGGCCCGATATGATTTCTCCGACCCTCCATACGCCCCATCGGCCAATTACACGAGGGTGATGGGTCAGTTCATAAAGCAGGTTGCCGACCATTACAGGGAGAAGGGATGGCTGGACCGCTGCGTTTTCCATTACTGCGACGATCCGACAGCGTACACCCGGGACTGCAATTCCCCTCACAGGAGCCCGCCCTTCTCGCTGCACAGGGCCATGGATGAACTTGTGAAGAACAATGCACCGGATCTGAACCATCTAATCACCAGGGCCCCGGAACCCGGGCTCTACGGAACGGGCGAGATATGGAAGGCGGATCACACTCAGTACCATCTCAACGATGCGGCTCGCAGGAGCGAGCTGGACGAAAGATACTGGTGGTCCGACGTCGGCGGGGGTATCGAGGACACCGGGATCGCCCTTAGAGGCCTGTACTGGCATTCCTACACGGAGAGGGTGGACGGGGTGGCCCAGTGGGGCGTGAACTACTGGGGGCATGCCACGCAGAACGGCGATCCATGGCGGGGATCCTCCGAGGATGGGAACGGATACATGTTCTACCCGGGACCTGGAGCGGGGCTCGACGATGAGATCATACCCAGCATCAGGCTCGAACAGACCAGGGACGGCCTGGAGGATTACGAATATCTCGCCCTGTATTCCGAACTGTACGGAAGGGAGGGAGCAGAGGCGGCAGCTGGGATCATAGCAGGCGCTTCCGATTTCGCTACCTCGCGCTCCGGGTATGTTACCGATATCGATCTGTATGCGATCAGGCAGTATCTGGCCGAGGCGATAGAGACGGAAAATGCACCTGGCAGGACACTCTGGCGGCACTGCCTCAACGGAACCCGCAGCGGACCCGGACCCTGGGACGGTCACGGCTCCGGAAGTTTCTACGGAACGGAAGGGATCGCATCCATGGACGGTCTGGATAGAAGTTGGTACGGCGACGGGGCGCTGGAGCTGCAACGAGAGAATGCACCGTTACTCCTCTCCGGGCTGGACGAGGTGGGGGCTTGGTCTAAGATCAACCAGTCGACGCTGAATTCGAGCATAACGCTGGAGACGGGACCGGGGGAACATACGGAGGGGACGGGAGCCCTCAACCTTAGCATCTGGAGGAACGACGATAACGAGTCGGCCAAGTACGAGGGCGGTATGGAGTGCAGTTCATTTGCACAGACGGATTGGTCGGGATACGACTTCCTGGAATTCGACTGCCTGCCTGTGGGAATAAGCCTTCTGAACTACCGCCTGGAGCTCGGTTTTCAGGGCGGTGAATGGTCGGACGTGATGGGAGTTCACTCGCTAACCGGGACACTTCCGGGAGTGTGGCAGCACTGCACTATCGATATCTCTGGCATATCCCGCTCCCAGCTCGAGCACATCCGTGTGTTCGCCTCCAACAGCGATCTGGAGATACCTTTCCGGCATTATTCCCTTCTTCTCGACAACATGACCCTGGGAAGTACGGACAGGACCGGTTCGGGCAGCATCGTCTTCGCACCCGTAGATCTCGGACCCGCGTCCATGGGAAAATGGACCGTGGAGGCCATTGGCACCTGGTATTCTTCCCGTGAGAACGGCTTGAACGTTTCCGTGCGAACGTCCGCCACCGGCACCAACTGGGGCGATTACCGCCGACTGAGCCCCGACGGAAAAGAACCTTTCCTGTACGGAGGTCGCTGGCTGCTGCAGCGCCATGTACAGTTAAGAATCGAGATGGAAAGGCCCCCGGACGAGCCTTCGTTTAGCCCAAAACTGAGCGAGGCAAGGCTCTGGTACGAACCAATGATAAGGGCGGACGTTGGATTCGTGACCGGCTCGGTCAAGGTCGTTCCCGAGATACCCACCGAGGGGGAATCGATGCGTTTCCAGTTCGAAGTTACCAGCACGGGAGACGAGATCATCGGCCCCGTGGAGCTGACCGTTTCCACGGGGGAGGGTGACGGCAATCTCGTGCTATGGACCCGGGAGATATACCTGCCGTTCGGTACGACATCGGTGATCTCTGACAATGCGACCCTTCCCGCAGGTAACTATGAGTTAACTTTCTCGATCATGCTTCCCATGGAGGTGGCCGACCCCGGACCGCAGAACGACGGTTCCCGGCTGTCCATCCGGGTGAACGCCCGGCCAACTGCCGTCATAACCGCTCCCGCCGAGGGTGAGAGCCACAAGGCGATAAAGTTCGATGCGGGACAGAGCGTCGATCCTGATGGCAACATCACCGAATACAGGTGGGACATGGGGGATGGGACCGTGAAGAACGGTACGCTCATTATACATACCTATACCAGGGAAGGGCTCCTTGAAGTGTTATTGACGGTACGGGACGACGTTGGAGCGGAGGCCACTGTGGCACATGAGATCGTGCTGGGGCTTCCGATACCCGTGGTGGAGATAAAATATGCACCTGCCGTGGGACACGTTACCACCGAATACCTGCTGTACGCATCGGCCACCGATCCACTGGACGCCATCGACGGCTATACCTGGCAGCTTCCGGGAGGCCAGGAGAGAAAGGGGGCCCAGATCACCTGGAAATTCTCCGACGACGGACCCCACAACGTTTCTCTGGTCGTTTCCTTCACCTACGCTCCCTTCGAGACCACCGCCTGGAAACACGTAAGGGTGTACAACCTTCCTCCCCAGGTCGGCGCAACCTCTTCCGATCAAGAGCTGCCACCGGGGGCCCTGGCATCCTTCTCCGCCGAGGGAACGACGGACCCCGACGACGCGGATTCAGAGCTTGCCTATCTCTGGGATTTCGGGGATGGGACCGCCAGCCATGAGAAGAACGCCCAGCACGCATTCTCGAAATCCGGAAGATATGAAGTCAATCTGACAGTGACGGACGATGACGGCGATGCCAACTGGACGATCCTCCATATCTACGTGCATACACAGTTCCCCGTAGCGGATTTTCATCTGGATGACATATATCTCGGAGAGCTCGTCACCTTCGACGGCAGCACGTCGGTGGACCCCGACGGCAGGATCGTGGAATATCGTTGGAGCCTCCGCGGGCCCGGAATAATCGATGAGACCCGCTTCAACGGCAGCAGCTTCAAGCATCTGTTCGACCACGAGGGGAATTACACGCTGAACCTGACGGTTGTGGATTCCTCGGGGGATCCGGGCTACGTCGAGAAGACCTTCCACGTGGGTCCGCGACCCACCGATCCCGATGATGGAAAAGGGCAGAACGGGCCGGAAAAGGGCGACAGCACCTGGTTGTGGGTGACCCTGGCAGTGATCCTCGTCCTTCTGATCGCCGGTGTCATTGTTATCGTGATGGTGAGGAAAAGAAATGCGGCACAGATGGAAACGGGCGGTGAAAACGGGGACAACGAGGCAGAAAGGAAGCCTGACCTGGAGAGGGCGTACGAGGAAATATACGGCTCGATTAGCGCCGATAAGACCGGAATGGAAGATGAGGGCAGGGGCTCCGTGAGTACGGATGGCCCCACAGGGATCGAGGGCGGGGGGGTCGGGAGCACGGATGTGAATACTGAAAGCAGGAGTGAGGGTGCTGAATACGCAGATGGAAGCGTCGGAAGCCCCGGCGTGAGCAAAAGCAGCATGGACGGGGCGGCAGTACATGAAGAAAGTGATATCGAATGGATCGAACCCGGTAATATGCCGCCGCGGATGCCGCAAGAGATGCCACCGCGGATGCCGCCCGATCTGCCGCCGGGGATGTTTGCCAATGCGCCCATGCCCGGGCCTCCGACTACCGTGCCTCCGACTACCGTGCCTCCGGGCATGCGCCCACCGAACTGGATGGTTGCTGACAGGATCGATGGGGACCGTGGAGGTGCCGCGCGAAGCTATCCCAAATCCAACCGCGGACACGGATCGGAAGGGGAGCCGTAGAAAGGTTGAGATGGCGGGGGAAATTGTGTTCCAACGTTGCACCAGACCATCCTGAACAGCCCCCGTTTTTTATATTACATCGAAAAGATTTATGTACCGGTAATCACATGATTATGTGTCCATTGGATTTCGGATCGAAGAAGGGAGACCCGGACATGAAGTTCAGAATGTTCATCATCGTCGCTATGCTGTTGTTGACGTCGTTCCTGTTGCCCGTAGTGGCAGCCAAGGGGGGCGGGAGCGGAGGCAGCAGCTATTCGTCCAGCGGCAACCGGAGAGTGTATTACCGGTCCGGTTCCGACGATGACGACGATGACGAGGAAATGGGAACCGCGGGAAAAGTCTTTTGCTACCTTATCGGGGCGGCTCTGGTGATATTCATAATCATACTCGTCATTCTCAAGCAGAAGAAGAAAAAGGGCTTTTGAACGCGCCGGGTACGCCGCCGGTTCTTGGATATTTCTAACGATGTAGCCCGGGGCAGGTCGTTTCATTACATCCAGGGCTCGCCCCTTCTGAACAACCGCCATACCGGTAGACGGGTACGATCGTCTATCACCTGGATCCCCGTACGTACCACGCAGGACATCTTCGCGCATCTATCGAGGTCCTTACCCAGGGCGATATTCGGTATCTTGGCCCGCACCACATCTCCCAGATGGGTATGTTCCCTCCGGGTGATCACCTTCCAACGTTCCCCCTCCACGAAGGGAAGCGAAATGGCCTTCCTGCTATCTCTCCATTTGGCGATAAATTTGCGGGAGCTGTGAACGTACACGGGAGGACCGTCGTGCACCATGGCGGTCGGCAGAATTTCACGGTCCACCTCGAACAGGAGCATTACCTCACCGGCCGTGCGAATGTTCCCTTTGCCCTCCGCCTGTATTCCACCCGCATCCGGACCGCCGGTATTTTCCACAACGGAATTCTTCCCGGCCCTGTACGTCCGGCCGGGCTCCGCGTCGGGGGAATCGAAAGCCATCGCCGACCCTCCCAGAACGGAGAACCCCGCGGTCCCCATCGCCTTTTTTATCCCGGACAGCGCCTTGTACAGCTGCGGATACAGTATGTCCTCGACCACATCCGGGCGTGGAAGGGTAACGGAAAGGATAGTTGTCCCTCTCAGCTCCAGAGCGTCCAGCACGGCATCCACGGAGACATCCGATTTCTCCCGGCCCCGGAAGGAACTCATGGAAGGTGTTCGCAGAAAAGCCCTGGCCGCTGCCATCAGGCGAAAATAGTTCTGCTCCGAGAGCGCAGCCGCTACGTTCCTGTGGGGATCCACCGGGTCGATGAAGACCAGCCTGGCATCCGGGAACCTATCCCATCCGGGGGCGTGGTCCCTGGGCTCACCCGAATTCGCTTTTTCCCCTTTCGCGACACGGTCAATCTCCAGCCAGCATGTCTTCTTCCACAGGGCAATGTTCGCCAGCACACTTTCGAAGTCTCCGTATCGTATCACCAGAAGTTCGGCAAGATAACCGCTTATCCCCGCGGCCCTGAGGCTGGAAGGGTAGAGCTCGCACCCTATTAGGAACCGCTTGAGCAATCGTACGTCGTCCCTTCGGTCCTTCGGAAGATTCTCGTTGACGTACCTCGTGTGGAAAGGCGTCCTGTCCACCGCCGAGACCATGGCATCGCCCGAGGGCACCCGGTATGCCCATACGACGTCCACACCGATACCGCAAAGGCTTCCGGAGATGTAGGGATGGGACGCGTATTTCACCAAGTGTTCATCCAGGATCCGCCTGCCCAGCTCGAAGCATATCCTCGAGGTTACCTCGGCGTCCGTACCAACCGGGAATAGAAGGAACAGGTCGATGTCGCCCTCCCCGAGATATGTATTCTTCGCTGCCGAGCCCACGATCTCCGGCTCGGCCTCGACCTTCTCTCCCAGGCCCGAAAGAACTTCCCTCGTCCTGTCGAGAAGGAGGGACACTGTCCTTTCCATTCGCTCGATGGCCTCAACGGTGGGAAGATATGTTCTCCCTACCTCCTCTAGAACAGCTTTTAGATCGTTCATCCGTCAAATCCCCCCTCTAAGGTGTATTACGGTTGCCATACGCATCATTCATTGGCACAGATCGCACGATCTCGTATATTGGTCCAGTGGGTGTAAGCGTGCTCTTCATCAGCTCAATGCTCCTCACCGGGAAATCCAGAAAGATGGTATCGCGGTTTGCGCTTATGATCCTCTTTATCTTCTTTTTATCTCTTGCCGATCTGACCCTGGCGAGGGTCAGGTGACCCTGAAAGCCCTTGTCCTTCTTGAAGCCAAGCCCCTTCATTCCCTCGACTAACCTGCTCGAAATGTCCTCCAGCATCCCCGAGCTGTCTACGCCGAGCCAGACGACCTTGATGTAATTCTCCGAAGGAAAGGCGCCCATCCCCCTTATCTCCGCTTTGAAGGGATTTATCCCGGTCAGGGCCTTCTCCATGACCTCGATGATGGACCTGTCGATGGAGGAGTCAACGTCTCCCAGGAACTTCAATGTGATGTGCAGGTTGCCCGGCTTCACCATCCTGAGAGAATCCCCCGATGACTCCAGCTCCCTCCACACGTTCAGCAGACATTCGTTGGCTTCGACGGCCACCGAGATGAAGGCTCTATATTTCATTTTTCTTCCGCCATAATCCCGTATAACCGGAACCATCATGGGCCCGATCTCCGGGTGTCACGTGTAACGCAGATACCATTCGTTCAGATCGATGGTAAATGGGATCTTCACATGGTCTAAGCACGCTCCAAGCTACGTCCTGACAGATAAATATTATTGACCCAGGAGAGTGGGAAGATAATCCGTAACCCTTCAGTCCATGGAAAATATTTATATCGCATAAACAGAATCAATAGGGTTCTAATATCTGAGGTTAGGTGAAGACATATGCAGTGCAGGGAGGCAGATCCGTTCCGTTTTATCAGAATGCTGCCATGGCTATTCATGGCGATTCTGGTCGTAATTGTGAGTACAGGCGTGACCACGGGAGCAACCCGCGCCGATAATTGTCCCCCGGAGGCGGTCTTCCAGCTGGAGCGGAATTACTTCACCACGGACGAGGAGATAACCTTCGATGCCTCTTCCTGCTATGACGAGGAGGGGACCACGCTCCTGTATCTCTGGGATTTCGACGACGGGGATACCCAGAACACCGACAAACCAGTGATCAGGCACAGTTACGGCGATCCCGGCCGTTACACCATTACTCTGGAGGTGACCGACGAGGGCGGCGCCACCGATGAATATTCCCAGACCATCAATGTGTCCCAGCCCGAACCCGATGTGGCCATAATCGAGCCGTCTGACGGAGATGCGGTCCGATTGTACCAACCGATCACCTTCCGTGCCTTACCTCATTACATCGTCGACCGGCTCGTGCTCTACGAGTGGGATTTCGACGGGGACGGGGTGACCGACATGTATTCTCCCAACGAAACGGTGGAATATACGTTCCTGGAGCTGAGGAGGGAACTTCCCATCAGGTACTGGTTGTCGGAGGGCGTCCCTATAAGCAACGGCAGCGCTAAGATACACATCGACGTTGTCACCGATATCGTCGAGATAGAGTTCCTCACCCCCGAGAATAACTTTACCGTTTACCCGAACAACAAGGTCCTATTCTCCGCGACATGGCACAATGATACGGCGGATAACCTTTTCTATATCTGGGATTTCGACGGGGATGACGTGATCGACAGGATAACCGAGAAGAATACGACCAGCTATTCCTACGGAGAGGAGGATTCGGGGAAGACCCTCAAGGCCTCGGTGAGCATCTCGGACACCACGGAGATACGCTTCAAGAGGGGTGAGATCAACATCACCGTGAAGGACTACGTGCAGTTCGGTGAGACCCTCTCGGATACGGAGGTCATAGTGGTGCTGGCCCTATTCGGCTTCATCATCGTTGTGGGTTTCCTGGGCAGCTGGGCCCTGAACCGCTTCGGCATACCCGAGGTCCTTTCCCTGGTGCTTCTGGGGGTGATACTGGTCCCCATCGGAAGCCTCATGGATCCCGCGCCCCTATTTCGCATATCCACCGTCTTCGGTTCGCTGGCGCTCATGATCATCCTGTTCGACGGCGGACTTGCCCTCAACCTGCAGAAGGTACGGGAAGAAAGCTCGCGGGCATTACTGCTGGCAGGGACCGCTTTTATATTCACCATTGCCGCAATAGGGGCATTCACGGGTTTCATGTTCTTCGACGGAAAATGGAGCGTTGGAGTTCTGTTCGGAGCTGTCATCGGAGGCACCAGCGGTTCCATAGTGTTGCCGTTGATATCGAAATTGAAGGTAACCGAGAGCACGAAGACCCTGGTGAGCATTGAATCTACGCTCACAGACGTTTTCTGTATCGTCGTGGTCATCGCGATAGCGAACTATCTTTCCCCGGTGAACGGCGCATCGGACACCTCCAGCGGTGTTACCATGGCGGTCTCCACATTCATTGGGGCCTTCGCCATCGGGATCGTGACGGGCCTCATACTGGGACTCATATGGATCACGCTCCTCAAACGGCTCCAATCCTTCCAGTACAGTTTCATGTTGACCATTGCCATCGTGTTCCTTCTCTATGCGTTCAACGAGCTGTTCCGCGGCTCGGGCCCCATCAGTGTCCTTATATTCGGTCTAATCCTTGCCAACGGCAGGGAGATCGGCTCCATGCTAAGGATAAAGAACGTTAGCGAAGTGTCAAAATCCATGAAGGCCTTCCACTCCCAGCTCTCGTTCATCATCCGCACGTTCTTCTTCGTTTTCCTGGGCATCATCGTGAGCAAGAGCCTCTTTACCTGGGAGGGTAAGATGACCTGGCTCTACGGTCTCGCCCTTCTGGCGATAATATTTGCCGCAAGATGGCTGGCCGTGAAGGTCGTGATAAGAAGGGGAGACGCCCTAAGGGACAAGGGCCTTCTGTCCAATCTTCTTCCCCGTGGCCTGGCCGCGGCAGTCCTCGCCCTGGTCCCGGTAACGTATCGTTTCCTGGACAATGAGATCCTGGATGCGGAACAGATACGGTTCTTCTTCGATTCCGCCTTCGTCGTCATCCTGTTCACCGTTATATACACCACCATCGCGGTACCTCTGTGGCAGCGCTCGATGAGAATCTCCGATAGGATCGAATCCGAGGCTCGGATCATGAAGGAGGGGGTAAGGACCATGGTAGAGAAGGTGGTCAACGAGGCACTGGATGCTGATGACAAGGAGAGGAGGAAGGGAAGATCGGGATCCCGCTCAGGTAGAGAGCTGATTCCTTCCGTAAATGGGTCACGTGGAAAGGGAACGGGGAAAAAGGGATCGAGAACAGGTGGCAGAAAACAGGGGGGGAAATCCGGGAAGGGCGGTAAGGGGGACGGCCGGGGTAGGGGGACCGAGAAGAAGCGGGGCAAGGGAACGAATGCCGGAGGACCCCGGAGCGGGCGGGGTGGAGGGACCGAGAAGAAGCGGGGCAAGGAAGCGAATGCCGGAGGACCCCGGGTTGTCGGGAGGGAACGGGGCCGGAGAGCCGAAAAGGAAAGGGGAAATAAGGCAGACAATGCTCCTGGCAAGGACGATGGCGGTAAAAAACGTTCAGGAAAGAGCCCCAAAGCACATTCCTCCGAGGCAAAGGACAGAAAGGACGCTGGACGACACGGAATAAAGCAGGGCAGTGGGAACAGAGAACGAAAGGCAGGATCGGTGAAAGTCCCGGAGAATGCTGGCAAAGCGGCAGACCGACAGGCTGGGAAAGGAGAGAAGAGCAGGAAACAAAATGTTCCGGGCTCCAGGGCCCGGGAAACCGCAGCCCATGGCGGTGCGGGGGACCTGGACGGTGTGGAGGAATGGCAGCCCCCCTCCGAAAGGAGGCGGGATGAGCCGCGCCGGGAGAGAAGATCCGAACGATCCTGGGTCGGAGAACCAGTCGGAAATATGGTGGAAAGCGCTCGAAGGAGGAAGGAAAAGGAGGAGGACAGCGCAGCATACTCGTACCCATGGGACGCGCTGAACGACAAAAAGTCCTACATGTCCGGGGAATTCAGGAACATGGACGGAGCCCTGCCTCTGGTGGATGACGACGAGGATGTGGATATCCTGGAGCTTCTCACACCCAATCTGTAGAAGAGATACACCATCCGCAAGTGTCTTATCGTACGGCCTCATTACGGGGCGCGTTCTCCTTGCCGGTTCAACAGGGCTTGTTCCCGGAAATTCTTGTATGATCATCGACGTGGTTCACATGGATTCCAGAAAGGTAGTGGATATCGAGGTACGGGACGGTATGAAGGTCTCGGAAATGATGGAGGAACTGTACGGATCGGGCGGTTTCTCGGCAAAGAAGGTGGGAGAGGCTGCGGCCATCCTCCGGAGCATGGTACGCAAGCGCGGCAACACGGTCTTTCTGTCCTTTCCGGCCTGCATAATCTCAACCGGGACAAGGGGTGTGATACGCTACCTCGTGGAGCATAGGCTCGTGGACGTCATAATCACCACGTGCGGGACGCTGGACCACGATCTGGCAAGGGTATGGGCCGATTACTATCACGGTGATTTTCAGGCGGACGATCGGGAGCTTCATCGATCGGGCGTAAACCGCCTGGGTAACATATTCATACCCAACGATTCCTATGGCATAGTCCTGGAGCGAAAGATGCAGCCCATACTCGAGGAGATATACGGCTCGGGAAAGAGGGAGCTCGGCACCAGGGAGATCATAGAGGAGTTCGGCAGGAGGGTGGAGGACGAGCGTTCCATCATACACTGGGCCCAGAGGAACGGCATCCCGGTATACGTTCCCGGTATTACCGACGGAGCCTTCGGGAGCCAGCTCTGGCTCTTCAGCCAGTCCCACAGAGATTTCAAGATAGACCTTCTGCGGGACGAGCAGGAATTATCGGATATCGTTTTCGATGCAGAGGGCACCGATGCTCTGATGATAGGAGGAGGCATCTCCAAGCATCACACCATCTGGTGGAACCAGTTCCGCGACGGCCTCGATTCGGCGGTGTATATCACGACGGCGGTGGAATACGACGGATCGCTCAGCGGGGCCAAGGTACGTGAAGCTGTATCCTGGGGAAAGGTCAGGGAGGATGCCCGATACGTGACCGTGGAGGGGGAGGCCACAGTCATCCTACCCCTTCTTGTTCAGTATCTGCATGATTCGCTGGGCGATTGATCGACCGAAACCCCAATGGCAGCGGGACCGACAATGGATCTTTCAAAAAACAATGCATGAATTTGAATGTCCGTCCTCTTTGACGGCAGGACAGACATCATTGTGTGAAATGACATCTGGGCCTAAGGAGCGTCGTAATCTGGAAGAAGGGAACGTGTCCAACGAGGAGATAAAGGAATTACTGTCCCTTATAGAGTCACCCCTGTCTATCGTGGGGGTGAAACCCGCCCGGTGGGTGAAGGACGAGGGCAGAAAGGTCATGTTGGCCCCTCTTCTGATGCTGTCATCCGAAGAGATGTCCAAGGAGGAGAATCACTCAATGGCAAGATATGCCCTGAGACTTGTCAGAAGTAGGATCGAAGAGCTGAGGGAGAGGCTCAAATGCGGTGGATACCTCAGGGAAAAGGGGCAGCGAATGACCAGGCGCATCATCTCGCTGAAACGATTTGCGGCCGATCTCGAGGATATTCTAGGTGAAGGGAGCGCCGAACCCATGCCAGGTCCGGACGAGGGTAGGGAGAGGGAGAAGAACGATGAACGTCGATGGCTGGACTATACCAGAAATATAAGTTGAATTTCCTGGGAAAGGTTTAAGAAAGAATATGGTGATTGCCCGGGAAAGGCGATAGACACTGGCGATACGTGAAGGGGGTAATGTGGAGGTACGGTGGAGCCCAGTGGGATCGCCGGAATTGCGAAGGCGTGACTTCACAGGTAAAGGCGACCAAATAGCTCGCCACACTGGACAAGTAGTGACTTGTCGTGTAAAGCCGATCCCTCCTGGCTCGACTTTACCAGGAAGACGGGCCAGCAAGCCTCGTCTTCACAAGGAAAGTGATACCGTGGCCTCCCGGACGAAATCGATAAAGCAGTGGATCAAGGACCAGCGCATGTGGATATCCCTAATAACGTTGTTACTGGGAGTTCTCTTTCTCGTAGTTTCAATGGCCGGGCTTTGGATCCCTTCCATCAACAAGGGCGTCATCGAGGACTTTACCGACTCCATGAAGGACGATAAGAACGACGAGGACTGGAACTGGATAATTTTCTTCGTTGCGGTGGTGGCCGTACTGTTCGGAGGCGGATATTTCATCGATTTCATCAGAAAGAAGAAGAATTTTAAAGAGCTCATGGAAACGAGCTCCAAGAAGGCCTTTCTGGAGAAGCAGGATGACATCGAGGTCCTTGCATACAAGCTTGGGACCCCATTCGAGAACATGGTCGACGAGAAGATTGCAGAGCTGAAGATCAAGCGTTGAGCAATGTGATCTGACCTCCCGTTGCGCTTGGGTGTGGATTTTCCACCAAAAACTATATCATAGCTCCTGCGATAATACCTCATCGATATCTACGCTTTCTATTTATAAGGGGTTTATTATGGCAGCCTATTGTAATCGATGTGAGAGGTACGTGAACCAGTATTGCGATACGTGTGGGGGAAATGCGGGGATCGCATTCTGCGATATGTACGCATGCGGGGGTAAGATGCTCTGTCCCATATGCGGAAAGAGCGATCTGGTACCCCGTCAGGGATTGGCCTCACAGGCGGAGGGGGCAGAATCGAAGATGGCCGGAACGGGTACTGCGAGGAAGATGCCGCCAGGGGCGGTGATGGGAGGCGAGAGGATGCAGGTCCGGCTACCCCGGGGGGAGGGGCGGGACAATCACTGCCCCATTTGCGACTATGTTATCGATCTAACCTGGAAGTACTGCCCGGAGTGCGGGGTACGTTTCTCGACCATGGAGCTTCCCGAGCGTGGCGATGGGTGAGGCAAGGACCTGGATCGTCGATAGAATCGATCCGGGTGGTTGGTACACGGTAACCCCCGGCCTCGGCGAGAGCACCGATGACCATTTCCGGGTAGCCCCGCTCTGTCTTCTTGTTACTGAACCGTGGCCTAATACCTTACAGCGGCCTTTCTTGCCGAGCCCTTCGCATACCGGAAAAGACGCCAACCTATGAGGAAGATAAAGAAGCTGGCAATGATATAGATGAACGTTTCCACGGGATCGATGACGCTCTTCAATCCGGCCTGGTATTTCATGATCTTTATGGCTGCCACCATCAGAAAACCCACGGAGAAGAGGGCGAAGAAGGTTATCACGATGGAGCTGACCAGATATCCCTTCCTTATGTATATGTCGAAGAGCCGCCCCAGCGTGTAGAGAGCTCCGGCGCCGATGATGAACCATAGCGATTCGCCCAGTATGACCAGGGTGATCTGCAGGAGATCGTATCCGGGATTGTTCTTGACCTCGAAGGATGTTCGCAGTATTCCGAAGGTGATGAGCAGGATGGCAATGATCCCCATGAACGTTGATATATAGCCCTTCTCGACGCCCCTCCGGAAATCCCTGGCAAAGCGTACCACGCCCTCCTCCAGGTGAAATATCCTTATGATGAGGTAAACGCCGACTATGAGCAGTATCGTGGGAACCCCGATATCCGGGAGCGACGTGGAGGCTGCTAAAAGGGAGGTCAATCCCCAGAACAGGAGCAGAAGGGCCAGAGGGAGCAGGAATTTCTTCTGTATCTTGTCGTCGTTCATGAGCCTGGTGATGAGATAATAGGTATCCTCTATGCTCTTACCCTGCTTGACCACCACCCTCTCCACCGAGTTGATCGTTATCCTCGATGAGACCAGGGGTATGATGAACTCGTCCTCGGCGCCGTCGGTAACCAGCGTTACACCGGTGGGCTCGATCTCCTTGAGTACGATGTCCAGCTGCGTGGCGATGACCTCGTCCGACCTCTTGCCCACGCGCTTGTCCCCGCAGATGGTCACCACCTCCGAGTCCCGTCCCTCCCTCACCAGTCCATCGTACAATCGGATCCCGGCCAGCGTCGTGTTGACGTCGCTGTCCTCGGGGTCCATGAGTGCCAGGGCCACGGCCGCATTAAGGTTCTCCTGCCTGCCGATGATTGGAGAGATGATGTGGGCCTTCTCACCCATATCGTCGTCCCTGTCGATGCATAATACAAGTGTCCTCATCTGTCATACCCGGTTTTCAGATAATAAAAAGAACTGGGTCGGGACATCCCACCCATAGGTAAAATATTGGGTTTCTTAATATAAGTATTTAACTCCTTCCGGTGGGCGGGGAAATTTAACCGGGATCTGTCGGGTCCATCCTCGTCGGATGAAGCGGAATCGATCCCTGCGGGCTCTCGCTTCACTCCGGTGTAACCTTCGGTCACACCTGAGCCCTCGGAAACAGATGTTTCCTACAGGCTGCAAGATTCCGCGCACATTGTCAAGTTGCAAATCTTGATGTGTCTGCGACACATCTATCCCTTTCGAGGCGTAACTCGAAAGGCTTCGAATTTCATTCGAAGCTTGACCGCACACCTGCGGGCAAGTCCGATGAGCCCGCAGGGGTCATCGAGATTCGCACCATTGACAATATCTAACCGCCTCTGGACACCTTGGCCTTGGGTCTAAGTCCCTTGTATCCGCATTTTCTACATCTGGTGGCGGATACCGAGTTCCTGGCATTGCATTTCATGCAGATCTTCTTGTTGAGAATTCGCGCCTCGGCTTCCTTGAATCTTGCCATTTTCGCTACCCACCTGTGGACTTGTGAAGGTGTCCGGGGAACTACGAAGCGGTATATAATACTTATTGGCCCGTTAAGACAGAATACTGGCAGTGGACCAAACGTCCATGGGGTTCTTCCCTCCATTACGGGAAGTTATCCGTACCGGGATATGGATCGGAAGGGACTTTCGATCAGAGCTCGTTGAAAACATTTACCAAATCTTATTTGAAAAGCCCATTCCAGTTGTAGTCGTCCCACAATCCTCTTTCCCGTATATCCCTCACGTACTTTCCCTTGTATCCGGTGAGCCACCTCCACTTCCACGAGGCCCATTTCATGGGTGTGAAGAACGTACGGTAGATGAGATGAGAGAGGCGGGGATGGGGGCTCACCCATTTCTCGAGGTTGGATATGGAGTCCTGATTGGCCAGCATGAATGGGTCCTTCGCCTTCTTCAAAGGTATTCCCGTCAGGTCGATGTCCTCTATATCGATGGGGCCCAGCCCGCGCTGGTGCGCGTGCATGATATGCTTGACCCCTCTTGGGTCGAAGTCCATGATCCCGCATGCCACAGCATCCGCCGCCACGGCGTTGGTTGCGGTCAGCAGCAGGTCCAGGTCCTTTGGCAGACCGGCGATGGGGCCGTCGCTCTCCAGGCCGATCCTCCCGTCCATCACCACAAGGCCGGGTTTCAGTATCTCCAGCATATCCCCCAGGACCCTCTCTATGTATCCGTGATGCTTCAGTCTCAGATCGTCGGTGACGCAGCCGAAATGGTTCTTGATGGTCAGGGTCACCCGGGTCAGCTTGTGCGTCTTGAACACGGGCATGGATGCGAACACGTCGCAATCGAGATAGGAGACCGGAACGTCGTAATGCTTGAAATGACCCTTTCCCGAGAGCTTCTTCCGTCGGGTCCGGTCCTTGGAGAAGTTCACCACCTCAGCTCCCGCGCTCTCGGCGGCCTTCCATATCCCGCAGCCCTTGAGCGCCGCCTCCGCACTGACGCGTTGAAGGTTGCTCTCACCCACGATCACGCGGTCCGCCCTGGTCAGAAGGAGCTTGATGAACTCTTTAACGAGCTCGGGAGTCACCGTTAGACCGGGAAGATAATCGAAGTGGGTGGCATTCACCTTTATGGTGACGGTATCCCCCCGGTGCACGATGTCGCGCCAGCCCACGGCATCCAGCGACCGTGCAAGGTTCTTCTTCATGGGATGATAACGGGAGATATGAACCCTTTCCGGGGATTCTCTTTTACCGCGCTTCCCCTCTTTCTTCGTACCGGACGCTGCTGCTTTTCCTTTTGCCAACTCAGCTCACCTTCTCATCAGTTTCTACGGGAGGTTCGTGAATGATCTCGTTCATTTCCTCGCCAGAATTCAGCAGAATCGGTCCCTCCGGGCTCCCGCTCTGCTCCGTTGACCCCTGTGGGCCCAACTGAGCCCTCGAAAACCTGACGGTTTCCTCCGGGCTGCGATTCTGCAAACATTATCAAGCTGAAAAGCTCGACTTTCCGTCGGACTTTTCACCATTGACAATATGATGGGCATGTGCATATTTAAGCATTTTCGTACCGGGGCACACTGGCCGGTCCTTCAATCGTCCCATTCCGTTCGCTGGAGAAGGGCCGAGATCGCGCTTCCCCGGTACCTCAAGCATCCCAGTCGGTCTTGGAGATCGAACCTTTTCGGTGTGTAACGCTTCAGAGCTTTCTCGATATCTGGAGCCAGTTTGACCTTGTACAGATACAGGCCCCCGGGAGGATACGAGGGGAACCGGCCTTCCGGACTGCCGGGAGAAAGGGCTTCTTCCAGCTCCGATATGTCAACCTCCCCCCTTGCCACCTTGACCGCGGCTCCCACCATCTTTCGTACCTGGCCGTAGAGAAATGATCTCGCCCTTATGAGAACCTCCACGATGCCTTGGCGTCCATCCACCGGTCCCCTCACTTCGACGAGGTCCACGGTCCTCTCCTTCCTCGTCGCCGTCTCGGGAAGGGTCCTGTCCTTCTTCGAGAAATTATGAAAACAGTGGGTCCCCCGAAAGCAACTTACGGCCTCCTTGAATCTGACCATGTCTCCTCCGATCGCATGAGGAAGGAGGAAGAAGACGTATTCCCGATACATCGCAGCTCTGGGATTGAAGGAATCATCCACAGGACCGTACCTGTAGAAATAGGCTCCCTCGATCATGGAGTTCAATCTTCTCATGATCTCCGCCGGTTGCGTGGAGCTGCGAACGGAGATGAAGTTCGACAGGGCTCCGACCCCGCGGTCGGTCCTGGATGCGCTTCTGGGGCGGTTGTGCTCTATCGTATCGATGGCACCGGTGGTCTCGAGGACCCGGAAGATCTCACCCTCCACCGTCCGGTCGCCAGGTTGTTCCGCATACCCGTGAAATCCCTCGGGAAGGTATCCGAACTCGATTAGAACCGCCATGTTTCCGCGCCCGTTCCCGTTCGGAACTCCGTTATGAATCCCTGAACATACCCCTAAGGACCAGCATATACACCACACCGAATACAAGGATGAGGGCCACGAGTATCCCCAGAAAGCCCAGGATGGCTCCCAGGATGTCACCGCTCTCATTGGCATACACCAGGAAATTACCCACCGCATCGCCGATGGTCAGAACCGCCAGGAGTATGAAGACCGTGTTGAAGGTCTTCTCCGACTTCTCGGATGTCGCCCTTCTTCGATTCTCCTGGTAGGTCTTGAAGGAGTCTACCGTATTCCTTAGGCGTGTCTGGGAGTTCTCGATGTTCTCCCGCAGGTTCGTGAAACCGAAGAGTATCGTATCCTGCATGGATTGGAGGTGCTGGCTCAGGGAATTGATCACCATGGTGCCTCCTCCAACGGACGGTACCTTCCTGTTGTCCAACTCGGTCTCGAGCCTTTCCACCGTGTTTATACCGTCTTTCAGGATGAGCAGGGTATTGGAAAGTCTCTCGTCCAGTTCCATCAGGTTGGTGAACGACACAGAGGCACTGTGCAGAAGGGCCACCTCTCCTCCCGCCTCCCCCTCCTTCTTTCCCTTTTTCTTCTTTCCCTTGGCCTTGGTTGCTTTCCCCTTCAGGAGCGAATTTATGCTCTTGTGAAGCTTCTGGATGCGATCCCTTATATCGGCCGAGGAGCGCTGATATTTCCTGAAATCGTCCTTGTACATGGATATGAAATATCTCTGAAGTCCTATAAAGCGGAACAGCGTACTGGTCAGATCCCGAAGGAGGCTCGGGCTCGGCCCCTCCTCCTTCTCGCCGAATGCCTGTTGCCGGCCCATCTCGTATTCGACGAGAAACGTTTTTGGCATATCCAGCCTGCTCTCGTGTTTCTTCTTCGAAGGTTTCGAAAAGGCATAGACGTTCGATGAGAACTTGTGGACCCCCATGGAGTTACCAAGGATGTTCGGTGAGGAGAAAAGCTCCTCGTTGAAGGAAGCCACGCGAACGGTTGAGGTCATATCGGCCAGGCTTGCGCCCCCTCCTGCAGAGACCCTGAAGGCATCAACCTCCACCTGGGGTTCGGTCCAGTAATCGCGGGGCGCACCCCCGACGATTATATCGAATCGCTCCATTACCATGTAGTTGGCCCGCTTGAGGCCCAGTCTTTGGACCTCTTCGTTGGCCCGGTCTCTCAACTCGACCATTGTCTTCTTGTACTCCTCCGTGGTCACGTCCTTCCAGGGAGCCTTCCCCTCCTCCACATCGCCGCCGATGTTCTTCTTCACGAGGAGGAATGCGACATTGCCCTCTCTTATGAACTCCTCGTCCTCGGCCAGATCGCCCAGGGACTGGCTAATGACCTCCTCCTTTAACTCTCCCACGGACTTCAGGACGTGTGCGTGGACAACGAAGGGATCGTACAGGTTATAGGTTTTCGCCATGACCTCCCACCATAAATTTTATTTTACGCGGCCCTCTTTGGACCACATCACCGGAAACTGGAAGCGGCTTCATGTTAGTCCTCCTTCCAGAACTTTCTGAGCACCAGAAGATATATGATCAGGGCAAAGAACAGAAGTACTCCCAGGGCTTCACCGAACATCACCAGTGCACCCATGGAGTCGTTGTGGGTCAGGGCATAGGTCACCAACCCCCCTACGAAATCGGACAACTCGATTATTGCGAGAGCCGAGAAGATGAGATTGAGCGTGTTGGCCGTCCTCTTCTGGCTCTTTCTCCTCTTGCTCTCTCTGTAAGTATTGAAAACGTCTATGGTATTTCTAAGACGGTCCTGTGAATTTGAGAGATTCCTCATCAATCGATCGAAGGAGGATATTATGGATGAGCGCCATGACTTTAGTTCATCCGGCAGATTGGCGGCGATGTCGGTCATCTCGCCTTCCTCGAGCTTCGTAAGGTTCGCCTCGGACTCAATTCTCTCTATGATACCGTTCCGATCATTCAGGAACAGGGTCATATTGGATACGTTCTCATCGATCTCCGTGATGCTGGACGTATAGACCGAGGAACGGTATATGATATCGTCACCCGTGGGGAGTCTCCCTTCCTTGCTCCCTTTACCGGTTCCGGCCTTGGTCTTTTTTCCTCCCTCGTCCGCCAGCAGCAAGGCGTTGATATCGCTCTGAAGCCCCTGTATGTCCTTTCTGATCTTTGCGGCGCTTCTCATATAGTCGTTCAGGTTCTCGGAGTGAAGATACTTGAATGCCATCTGGAATCCAATGTACCGGGATAGCATGTTCAGGAGGCCGTCTATATGTGTCCTGTATCGGATCCCTTCCTTTTCCTGGCCTGTTCCCTTGTCGTCATCTTCCGGTGGAGGAGGATTTCCCGGCCAGTATGATCCGTCGTGCACCCCCCCATCCGTTATGATGGATATTCCGTCCAGGTCATCCATGAGGCTCATGCTCTCCGGACTCCCGCTCGAATGCTCATCGGATTCTTCCTCAATGTCATAATCGAGAAACAACCTCGTGGGTAATCCTGCGCCACTTCCGGACAGTTGTTGATCATCCTCGGGAAATGCGAAAAGGGTGACGTCGAAGGGAAGGGATCGTATGGCGGCCCCCCTTATCTCCTCCGAGTGATAGATGGCCTGGTTGAGAATGTCTATCTTCAGGGTCGAGCTCATTCCCATTGAGAACGTCTCCCGGGCCTTGGCGTCGGCCAGGAAGGCGCTCAGGTCAACCTGGGGCTCCGTCCAGTAGTTTTTATTACTGCCGCATGAGAGGATCTCCAGTGTTCCTATGAACTGGTAGGTACCAAGGTGTTTGACGAGCTGTTCTTGGCGTTCAACACCGTCCTTCCTCGCCCTATTGAGCACCTCTTCCATGTTCCTTATGCTCACCTCTTTCCACAATCCCTCGTCTCCCTCGTCATCTTCGATCTTCGTTCTGGAGATGACGAATACGGCGTTCCCCTCCTGGATGAATTCCTCATTTTCCCCAAGGTGGTCGGAAAGGTCGGTCTTCTTCCCCACCTGGCCCTCACCCGTGAGCAAGCTCTTTGAGATGTAAACGTGTATGGATACTACTTCCGGGTCGAATAGCTCGTATTTCTGTTCATAACCCTTCGGTTTGTATGAATGCGTGATATCCGTTTCCGGCTCGTAATCATATCTACCGTAGGTCCCGGCTATGTATATATCCCCCTTTCTTTCAACATTTCGAAGATACCCGAACTCCTTGGGTAGAGCGCGGTCTGTTCTAGAAAAACATGACTTGATATATAAAATTAAGCTCGTCTTGGAAGACCCTGGATTCCCTGTTGGAAATCCCAAAACAACGAACATCCTTTCTCTGCGCCAAACGGAGGCATACACCTAGAAATTTATGATTTCCGTTATCCGGCACCGATTTCCGGATCACCAGTCCCAGTTTTCATCCTCGTCGTATTCGGCGTCATCGTCATAATCATCTTCGTAATCATCGTCGTACTCATATTCGTCTTCTTCGTCGTATTCATCTTCGTAATCATCGTCATAATCATCTTCGTCATCGTATTCATCTTCGTAATCATATTCGTCGTCAGCATCATCCTTCGAGGACCCGTATCGACTGCCTTCACCGAATGAATCATAGAACATGTCGAGGTCGTCCTTCTCGTCACCGTATCCGTATTCTTCCTCTTCTTCGTCGTAATCGTCATCGTATTCGTCATCATATTCATAATCGTCCTCATCCTCGTCAGGCTCGAAGAGAACGTGTTCCTCTTCCTCCTCCGTGTTCTCCTCAACATCCACCATAATGTCCTCATCTTCCTCTTCGCCGCTGCTCCAATCCATTTTATCCTCCCCGTCGGCCCTGCTCCTTTCGGAACGTGCCTCCGTCCCGGGTCTCCGCCGTCCGCCCCTTGGCCCCTTTCTTTCCCGTTCCGGTCGGCCGCGTGAGGAGGGTTTTCCGGACCTGCGGCTGCCGTCTGGCCTCTGTCGTCCCCGTGGCGGGCGCCTCCGTCCCTTCTTTCCGGCTCCGGCCTTCTTCTCACCCTTCCGTTCCTCGTATCTCGAATACCTCCCGCTGTACGTCGAAGCCTGGAAGTCCGCATCGTCCCCCCGGTATCCGTATCTGCTGTCCTCCTCGGAATCCGCCGGTTCAAGGGCCAGATTGCAGTCGGGGCAGCGATCCTCCCATCCGTATACCGGGAATCCGCACCTGGGGCAGTCGGATGTAACATAGGAAGCCTTGCTCTTGAACAGCGGGTCGTTGCACCTGGGACAGTATCCCCTTCCCCGGGCCACCTTCTCGCCGCAGTTGGAACAGACGATCTTCGAATACCGTCTGGTCTTTATTACGAACAGCATGATGGTAATGAGCAATATGGCCAGGACCGCCCCGCCTATCACCAGATATTCCCAGGGAATCCCGAACACGGCCTTTTTCTCCATGTCATCATCCTCGCGGTACTTCTTGATGGAGCTTTCCTCCACTGTTTTGCCGTTGTTCAGCCCGTACCGCCAGGTCTCGTCCTCCTCGTCCCAATGTATCTCAAGCACCTTCGCTCGTTCTCCCATGTAGAGTACCTCGTCGCCTATCTTGAACCTGGACCCACCTATCTTGATGTATGCCTCCGCCATCCCCGTCTTCCCGAGGTCGTCCCGTACCATGAGCCTGATCTTGAACGTTTCGTTCTTCTTGAAATGGTATTCTATTTCCCTGCCCATAAGTGTAATATCCTCATCGCCCACTTTGATCGTCCACATGAAGCTGACGATGTTCCCGTCGTCGTCCGTGGAGTCGTTCCCGCTCATCATCACCGGTGTGTAGATGTCTCCCTGGCTCGGCATCACGATGTTCGCCCTGGGAGCGCCGTTGCAAAAGAAGTTCCACATCACGCTCCATTCGCCGAGATTACCCGCCATGTCCAGGGCCCTTACCCTCCAGTGATACCTGTTTGCACTTGTGAGATTTATCCTGTCCGATAGAGCATCGACCTTCTTGTCGAGCAGCGGGCTCGTGAAGCTGTCGGAGTCATCCAACTGATATTGATAACTGACGATATTACTCGCGTTGGCGGCAATGACGGGCGGATTCCACATGAGAACGAAGTTCTTCGCCGAGGTTTCCATGCCGTTCCTTGGAGAGGAGAGGATGATGGGTGAGGGAGGTCTCGTATCCTTCTTGTAGGTCAGCTCTGCCTTCTCCACGTGACCCGCATGATCCCCTACCTCGAGATACACGGTGGACACTCCCTCCTCGATAACGCTGAAATTGAGACTGAGGTTCGAGGTGAGCCGCGAGGTCGTCCCGTTCAGGGCGAACGCTTCTCGAAGTATGTAATGCCAATCTCCGAACTCTCCTGACCGGTATCTGACGAAGGACAGGTTGGAACCGGTCCCGTTCTCATGTATGTCCACGTCCACCACGGCCCCCGGATCGGTATTGTACCATCCGTAACTATCCCTGTTGATCATGATCTCGGGAGATCGCGAGTCATGGTAGAGCGTCAGCACGGTGGCGTTATCATCCTGATAGGCGCCGTCGAACGCTCTCAGATATACTGTGTTCTTTCCCTCCGCAAGGAGGTTCTCGTCACATCTCCACTTGTAGGTGACCTCGTCGATGGTCATGTTGAATATGTCCATCCATTCCCCAGTATCACCGACCCTGTACTGGGCGAGTCGGACCTCGGAACCGGAGCCCCCGTTGGAGAAGTAGGTTTCGAAATGGTCGCGCCCTCCCAGGACCTTTGCGGTCTCGGTGTAATTGTATTCGTTCTTGAGCATATGGACCATGGGTCGGAAGTAGTCCACCTTGATGGCCACCTTCCCGTAGAGCGATTTGGATATGTTGACCGTATCATAGGTGCGAACGTCGATATAGTTCACTCCCTCCACGAGGAGGTCAAAATCCACGGACCAGTTGTCGGAGTATTCATCGGTGGGGATCGTAAATATATTCATCCATCCGTATCCCTCTATGCGGTACTGGGCCTTCACGAGCGGCGATCCTCCTCCCGAGGAGAAATCCACATCTATGACCGGCCCCGGATCGAAATCGTACCATCCGAATTCCCCGGAATTGAGGATGATCTCCGGCTCCAGGTTATCCTTGCGGAACCTCGCGGCATCCGTCAATACGACCTCGTTTCCCGCCAGATCAAGGGCCCTGATGTCTATGATGCTCTCCCCCTGGCCGATGCCCGAGAAATTCAGGCTCCAGTTCTGTTCAAATTCGGTGATATTGGTAGAGAAAATGGGCTGCCACACACCTCCGTTTGCTCTGTAGGATGCGTTCACGAATGATGAAACGTTCTCATGAAAATCAATGTCCATGACCGCTCCCGGATCGGAGGTGAAATAGCCATAGGAAGCATTGTTCACGGTAATGGAGGGTGGGATGGAATCCTTCTTGTAGATAATGTTCGCCTGACTGTTATCCTCCACGGTACCACCTCCGGGATCGCTGCCCTCCACGGTGAAATTTATCCAGTTGATACCGTCCTCAATACTGTCCCAGTCCGGCACCACCTGGGCTTCGAGATACTGCTCCGGTCCCGTGAATACGTCGATCGGAACTCCGTTGTTTATGGTGTATGTGGCCCCGTTTAGGCTCTCCCCTGCCCAGTTGTTGATGAACTGGACGTCGATGCTGATCCCGGGATCGGCTCTGAACCAGCCCAGCTCGCTTACGTTGAAGTGTATCTCCGGAGGATGGTAATCCTTGCGGAAGGTGATGGTATCCAGGGCCAGGTTCCGTGCCTTGTCGAAACAGCGTATGTAGATGGTTCTCGCCCCGTCTCCGATGGAATGCCAGTCCACGGCCCAGTTGGACGTATGGCTATCAAGGGCGGTGCCGTTGAAGATATCGGTCCAGGCCCCGGTCAGGCCGTCCCTGTACTGTGCGAACCACAGGTTGGAACCGGAACCTCCGTTGGAGAAGTCCACGTCAATAACCGCTCCCGGATCGTCATAATACCATCCGGCGCCGGGATAGACGGCGGAATTGACGGTTATGGTCGGGGGCAACGAGTCGTCGCTTATGGTGATGGTGGTGTAATAGGGTTTCAGGTCCGGGCCGGTCACCGTGACGTTGGCCAGGCCTGCCACCGTGGGAGTTCCGCTGACCTGTGCGTCGCCGTTGGCATCGGTGGTATCGTTTGCATAGAGGTCGGCCCAGTTCACGAGATCGACCCTGGCCCCGCTGACCGGGGCGCTTCCCGCATCCTTGACATTGACGTCCAGAGGGGCGGGGGAATCCGTATATATCATATCGGTGTGGGTCACGGTAAGGTCCTCCGGCTCCGAGAACCATACGTTTATGGTGGGATCCCCCATGTAGTTCACCGTGTAGTATATCCACCTCATGTATCCCAGGCCGTTGTAGGACGCCAGCTCTTCCCTTCCTATCTGATTCGCCCTGCCGGCCTCCCTTATCCCGTCGTTGAACAGCTTGTCGAAGAACTCCAGTGCGAAATCGTGGGACGGTGATGCCAGCATATTCCCGGGGGAGTAGAGGCCGTACCGCGAATTCCCGATAAAGACCACGCTGCCCCCATCGGCATTGTACAGCATACGCTCGCTGAACGCATCGGAGTAATCGAATGCATTGGCATAGCATCCCATGGTGTAGAATACGTGGAACTCGTTATTGCTTGCAAGGTTATCTGCATCCGAATTGTAGTATCCCACGTGCTCCGCCAGGGAGATGACGTTGTAATTGGCATGACCGCCGTTGTAGATGATATTGACACCGTCGTTGACCGCATTGTTGAAGTTGACCTTCGTTGCGTTTCCTAAGGTTTCGTAGAGCTTCGTGGTCTGCATGCCCGGGGGGAACGTTCTGCTTTCGATATCATTGCATGAAAGGCTGGCATCGGTACTGGCATCGAGCCATGCTGCCGACAGGACCGCTTTCTGGGCGAATCCGGCCCGGGGATCCCTCTCGTAATCGAGTATCTTGTTCACTATGGCATCGACCTCTCCGCTGGACCCGACCGGAGCTCTGCCTATATAGACCTCGGCGAAATGGTCCACATCCCCGCCTCCGGCCCCATCGTTGCTCTCGCCCCATCTCCCGTCACCGTCATTGTTGTAAGGGCCGTCCAGGCAGCCGTAATAATGATCCACGGGGATATCGTCATCCTCGCAAACACCGGAAACGAGTCCGTAAAGGCCCCTGTAGGGAATGATATTGGTATCGCCTCCCAGGAGCACGTATTCCGTTTTCCAAGTGCCGTAGGCATCCGCAACGAAGTTCCTGATCTCGGCCGGTGTATCGACGTCGTTGTAATCGGCATCGGCGGTTATCTCTGTGAGGTTCACTATCCTCGTCGGGATCCCCTTGTTTATCTTCCACCTGGCTAGCGGAAGGAAGCTGTCATAGAGGGCCGTCGTCGTTATAATCACATACGGATAATATTCGTCAGGCTGTGGTATGGCCCGGTCCGATGTTGCCACCTCCGAGATATACTCTTCAATTATGGTCTCGGTGGTGGGTGTGGAGGGCGCGAGGTCTCTCTCGAGCAGATCTTCGCCGTCCCATAGCCCGTTGGGACCCGTTCTGAGCATTGGACGGGCGTCATAATGTACATCGGGATCAAGTTCGAGTGTGATGTCCACGGCAGAGTGGTAGGAAAGGGTCTGCGTATCTGGATCGAAACAGAAGGGATGAAGGATGAGCTGGGCCAGGGAATAACCACGGTAATACTGCAATCCCACGTTATCTATGACGGGTACCCTGATATCCCTCTGAACATGATCGGTATCCGCCTTTACACCCGGGTCGGATGTGGGTCCGCCGGGATACGTGAAGAAGGGTATTTTTTTCAGTGGGTTACCCCGCCATAGGACCTCGTCGTATTCCCACTGGGGGCGCACGTTCGCCACGGTCTTACCCGGCGGTATGAGAACGCTAATGGATTTTGACGGTAGATCGTAGGTGCCGGGCGGGGAGGCGGATAACATTCCCTCCAGGGATACTCCGATCTCACCTTCGCTGCCGGTTCGCTCGACCTTGGGTCTGTTGAAATCCAGGTGGATGGCAAGGGTCTCGATTTCGTTCGGTGATGTGCCAGTATCGGACATGCCCGATGGAGCCCAGTTTGCATCTCCCGAGGTGAGATAGGTTATATTCATCGCCAGGAGGATCAGCATGCACAATATAGAGGCCATGCGCAGTTCTCTTCTCTGTGCCAGTAACATATTATCCCGCTTTCCCTTTGTTGTCTTCCCGCCATTTCTGCGGGAACGAGCACCCTTCAGGGGGTGAGGACCGCTGAATTCTTTTAATGGTATCTTAAGGAATTATGGAAGCTAAAGATACAACGCCGTTGATTATATGTCCAACATAGAATATATGTATTTTTACCAAAATTCAAATTCTATCGCTCTTGTCCGGACCGCCCTGCACACGGATCCTTAATATTCTCTCATTCTTACACTGAGGGCGGAATGAACGCCCATGTTCTCAAAAATACCGAATATGACGAAAATTTATTAATGCCTGTCGTTTTTTCTTTACTGCCCTTCTGAGAACACTCGCAACGAAGGTGAACTCCAGTCGTTCTTGATTATGTTCCATAAAGGGATAATGATAGGTTTACCGAGATCTACATAGGGCCGTTCCGGGCTCC
>CAYRFL010000046.1:24266-31388 GCA_964423515.1 uncultured archaeon | reverse complement strand
CCGGCGATCTTGGTCAACCCCGCGTAGGAAACGAAAACCAAGCCAGCTGTTGCGAAAATCGAGCCAATACCTTCGGGCGCAAAAGGAGTAAATCTGGAAAATTTAACGAAAAAGGCACCCGCTATGACGTAAAAGGAAAGAAGGGCAATAAGGGTAATAACCATGTATACCTGCAATCTTCCGGCAATCTTGACACCAATTATATTAGCAACACTGAAGAACAGACAGCCCACTACCGCTACAAGCTTGATCTGCCATTCAGTAATGCCCGGATTGAGCAGGGTTACAAAGATTCCGATCCCGAGTAGTGCAAAAGCGCTTTTTAAGGAGAGAGAGAACCAATCTGCAAGTCCTCCAAGTGTTCCCATTTGAGGACCCATACTACGATCTATAAAGAAGAAGTTACCTCCCGCTTTCGGCATGGCAGTGCAAAGCTCAGCCTTGGAAAGCATGGTTGGAACGATCAAAATACTTGCAATGGCGTATGAAATGATTACAGAAGCACCGGTCTTTGCATAGGCGACAGCGGGTAGAATGAATAATCCCGAACTTATCATAGCACCGGATGCGATACAGAATACCTCGAGGAGTCCAAGTTCTTTTTTTAACTTCATGGCGATCGGTCCTTTTTCCATGTGATTGGTACTTTATATCATTAGTGTCTCTTTTTCCGTATTTCCTTTATATTATCGGCAAGAAGGTAAAGCTGAAAGCATCGATATTTAATGTGAAATCGGCATGTTAAATAGGTAAGAAGTTACGCACCCCCCTTATCCACCTGCCAATTTCCTTATCTACCTCTTCAATCGCGGCAATGACCTTCCCGCCCCCTCCCCCCTCTCTCTTCCATAGATCACATCATCCACATCATCTCTGCGGAGCATCATCTTCACGGGAACGTACAGCGAAGGATGATCCGCCTCCTCCTTTCCCTTCATCCCCTTCGTCTTCATATCCTTCGGCACCAATCCCTTCGGCCCGGGAACATCCGCCCCCTGTCCCCGGAGCCCTTTGAGGACGAAGACTACTCCGCCAACGATAGAGGCAAGCCCTAAAAGACAGAACAGGGACATCAGTCCGAGCCCCAGCTCCACCTCCACGGGTTCCGTGACGTACAGGGTGCAGGCCCTGTCCGTGTGAAAGGTGTGGTTCCCGCTCCTTTCAACGCGAAAGGTGGCCGTCCTCCGGTAGGCGTTCATGCGCGTCTCCGCATCCCGCCGGACCTCGATCTTCCTTCCCTCGAGGTCCCACGCGTCTATCTGTCCCGGCGTGCCCGTTCCGTAATCCCCCTTTCCATACCATAGCTCGTATTCGCCTTTCCGCAGATACAGGGTGAGGTTCTCCGGCGGTCTGCGCTGGCCGGTCATTTCCCGATAGCCGCTCTCGAAATCGAGAATTCCCTCCGGCGAGGACGTGGGGTCCGCAAGGCCCTGATACGATGCGAAGGCGGCCAATGTTCCACCCACCATTCCCAGCATGATGAGAACAAGGCCGGTGGCGAATCGTTTGTTCGCTTCATTCACGCGCATCCCCTCCCGTCCCGCTATGTCGGCTCACTCGCACGTCCGCAACACAGTGATGGATCATGGGCGCATAGGATTTTATCACCCTGTAATCCTCTATCTCGAAGCCGGCGTTCTTCCCCGAGAGGGATTTTCGAAAATGGCCTTCCACCAATCTCCTTCTCTCGCTTCGAAGGCACGTGTGATGGTAATGTATCAGCCCCCCATCTTCCCGCAGGAATGCGAAGGCCCGCCCGATGAACCTCTCGGGCGTGGGCAGATATCCCATTATCACCCTGTCCGCCATCCCCACGGGGCCAACGTCCCTGTTGTCCCCTAAAAGCGGCTTCACGATGTCCCCAACACCGTTGGAATCGACGTTCTCCCTCAGGAACTCGAAAGCCGTCCTGTTCTTCTCTATGGCATGGATCCGTTCCGGTTTGCCGTGAACAGCAAGGGGCAGGGTGAAATATCCTATTCCCGCAAACATGTCCACCACGGTCTCTCCCGATGCATCGATGTTCGAGAAATGTATCCTCTCGTCGATATTACCCGAGGAGAACATCACCTTGCTGACGTCCATGGAATACCTGATGCCGTTCTCCGGATGCGTGGTACGGGAACCCGATCCCCCGATCCTCCGCAGGCCAGGCTCGCGCAGTTCGCCCTCGATCCCGCTCTCGTCGACGTAAACGGCCCTCATCCCCAGCACGTCCATGAATGCCTCCGCCACTTCTTCTTCACATGATCGAAGCCTTTCGTCCAGACGGATCACGAGAATGTCACCAAGGCGCTCCCACTTGGCGGGAACCAACTCCAGGAGCGGGGATTCGAGCCCCCTTTCGCTCAGCCGCCGGGCGATGGTCTCCTGGGGGCTTTTACGAACGAACGACCTTCCCGGCATGGATCTCCGAAGGATGGTGGCTCTCGATCCCGCATTGGCGCAACCGGAGTTGCATGTACCATTCTTCCCGCATCTCTCTTTGACCTCGTCGTCCATCCGGGCCAGTTCCTCCAGGGAGAGTTCCCGCGTCAAGGGGATGAGTATGTGATCCCCCTCGTCCACCAGACGATACGAGCAATGAAGGGTTCCGGCCTCTCTGACGAGGGTCCTGTAGTTCTCACCTGAGCGTTTTTCCACCTTGAGTACGAACACGGGCTCACTGGAGGCGAAAATGGCTCTTTAAGCCTATACAAATTTCGGACAAACCTTTTTGTAGGCAGAAAATGCTACACGAATGGATGTTCCTGGTACCTCTAGCAAAGACGCTGCGCCCATACCAGTGGTACAAGAACCTGCTCCTGTTCGTCGGTCTCGTCTTCTCTCACAGCCTGACCTCACCCGAACATTACCTGCCCGCGGCCCTGGGTTTCGTGTTCTTCTGCCTGATGTCGGGTTCGGTTTACATTCTGAACGACATCGTCGATCGAAAGAAGGACCGGAATCATCCTATCAAATGCAGGCGGCCCATAGCGTCGGGAGAGCTGAACGTCAAGGTAGCTGCGATATTCATGGTGCTGTTCGTTGTAGGCTGTCCGCTGGGGGCTTATTTCCTCATCAAGCATTCCTTCGCCATCATACTTTTGATATATTTTACCCTGTTCGTGGTCTACTCATTCATTCTGAAATATTTAGTTCTCGTGGACGTGTTCACCATCGCCGTCGGTTTCGTCCTGCGCGCCATAGCGGGCATCCTGGCCGTGAAGGAGGCCCAGGTGTCATGGTGGCTTATCATGTGCACTCTGTTTCTGGCCCTGTTCCTCGCCTTTGGCAAGAGGCGTGCGGAGATGGTGGGTATGGGAAAGAAGGGATCCGGGGAATATCGCTCGGTATATTCCCGATACTCGGTGGCAATGCTGGACCACTTCATTGCCGTGACCGCCTGCGCCACGGTGGTGGTCTACTGCCTGTATTCCGCCTTCTCACCACATGACGGAATGGTGCTAACCATACCCTTCGTGGTATACGGCGTGTTCAAGTACATGCAGCTCATCCACTCGGAGAACATGGGGGCAGAGCCCGAGCGAATGTTCATCAACGGCTGGATTCTGGGCTCCCTACTGCTCTGGGGGGTGGTGACCCTTCTGGTACTGTATGGGAAGGCCGACATAGTACTGGATTTCATCAAATTCCGATGATTGTTGCCAATTCCTGCGGGACCTGCCTTCATTTGCTAACGTTTACGAAAAAATTAAAGTATCAATACGGCGATATTATCGCCTCCCGGATTTCACGGTCCAGACAGCGGATAGAAGTCCGGTTATTAGCTGTGAAAATAGGGTGAAATCCATGGTAGATAGCCACCACGATGCAGCAAAAATGTTGACAGTGATAGCTGCGGTCATATTGTTAAGCGTCTGTTACCTTTCGATACTCTGTGCTACCTTCTCGGACCCGGGTCCCGAGTCAGAAGTGTCCCCCTTCGATCGTACTCTCGGCCCGGAAGAGGGCACCCGACGGGTGGACAACAGGACCGTGAGGGCGACGGACAAGCCCTTTGTGGATTACATCGGGTATTATACGGATGGCAACATGTTCACGACGAACATATTCCGCGTTCATAACGCGGGAGTGGTACCGAGATCGGATCTATATTACAATCCTTCGACCGCCAGCGAGGGGGATTACAAGGCTTCCAGTCCAATAGAGGGTTTCAAGGAGGCATTGATCGGTATGAAGGTCGGGGAGAACAAGACGGTGGTATTCCCACCCGAAAAGGGATACGGTTTCAATAATACTGATAAACCCACACTTACCGACCGCACTCTGATGTTCATGGTGTACGTCATCTACATCGATAATGCATCGACCACCGACAGCGACGGCGACGGGTATGGGGACGATGCCGATGAGTTCCCTAATCACGATACCATACATTACCAGGACAGCGATGGCGACGGAGTTCCCAACCTAATGGATCACTTTCCGGATGACGGAGCCGAGTGGAGGGACTTCGATCTGGATGGAGTGCCGGACGGTAATGAGGCGGATATAGATGGAGATGGGGTCCCCAATGTGGATGACGACCTCCCATACGACGAGAACGATCATGAAGACACGGATGGCGACCTTATTGCGAACAGTGTCGACCTGGACATTGACGGTGATGGTACTCCAAATGGGAATGACGCGCTGCCGAAGGATCCAACTCAGACCGAGGACGCCGATGGCGACGGCTACGGTGACAACCCGTTGGGAAACGACCCTGACATGTTCGTCACAGACCCTGCCGCAGCGGTGGATACCGATTTCGACGGCTATCCGGACAGCTGGGTTGAGGGGAAGGACCAGACCGATTCCACCACGAACATCACACATCTGGACGATTATCCCACGGACCCTGCGGCATCGATCGATACGGACGACGACGGTTATCCCGATCGTTGGAACCCCGGAAAGGATGAGGATGATTCCACCACCAACATAAGTCATCTTGATTCGTTCCCGGATGACGCGGCGGCATCCCTCGATACGGACGATGACGGCCATCCGGACGAATGGAACGCTGGTATGGACGAGGGAGCCTCCACCTCTCAGCCGCCGCTGAGCCTCGACGATTACCCCACGGACCCCGCGGCCAGCGTTGACGGTGACGGCGATGGCATTCCCGACCGCTGGAATCCCGGAATGGGGCCGGGAAACAGCACCACGGGTATAGTGCGAACCGACGATTACCCCACGGATCCCTCCGCCAGCCTCGACAGCGACGGCGATGGATATCCGGACCACTGGAACGCGGGGAAATCCGCGGTGGATTCCACATCGGGCCTTTTGCGTACCGACGATTACCCGGCCGATCCGGCGGTGAGCCTCGATAGCGACGGCGACGGCTATCCGGATGAATGGAACGAGGACATGGGGCCCGACGATTCCACAACCGATATCACCAAACTGGACGCCTTTCCTGACGATCTCTCCGCCAGCCTTGACAGCGACGGCGACGGCTACCCGGACAGTTGGAACGTGGGGAAGGGACCGGAAGACTCCGAAACCGGCATCGAACGCGCGGATGCCTTCCCCGAGGATCCCTCCGCCAGCCTTGACAGCGACGGCGACGGATACCCGGATTCGTGGAACGCCGGCTACAACGAGACCATGTCGACCCTTGGTCTGGAACAGGATGCGTTCCCCAAGGACAAGACACAGTTCCGGGATACTGACGGTGACGGTTACGGGGATAACGAGAGCGGTAGCAATCCCGACGCCTTCCCCACGGATTCATCCCAGTGGCTCGACAGCGACGGCGACGGATACGGCGATCACCCCCTTGGCAAGAATCCCGACGCCTTTCCCACGGACCCCGCCGCCAGCCTTGACAGCGACGGGGACGGCTACCCTGACCGGTGGAATCCCGGTAAGAATTCGTCATTGTATCTGAAGCTGGACGGAGTTCCCGACGATCCCACGCAGTGGGAGGACCGCGACGGCGACGGTTTCGGCGACAATAAGGACGGGAACAATCCCGATGCTTTCCCTGACGACCCCGCCGCATCGAGGGACAGCGACGGTGACGGCTACCCCAATGAATGGAATAAAAATATGACCGAGTTCGATTCCACCACGGGTCTCACGATCGACGCATACGAGAACGATCCCCTCAAACACAGCCACGATTCGCCGGAGGACAAGAAATCCGATCCGGGTGATTCCCCGTTCCCCTACATGATCGTACTTATCATCGCTGGCGTAGTCGCGCTTGTGGCGATCATTGTGATAGTAGTTGTGGTTCTCGTCAGGAGAAGATCCTACCGCAAGGGTCTCGGCGCCGATTCGTTCTTCGTCGAGGAACGGAAGAGCGTGGAGGACCTCGAGCGGGAAAAGCACGATCCCGCCAAGTGGAAGGACGAGGGGGAGATGTTCATGGCCCGGGAGGACGGCGGCGATTCTTACTATGACGAGGAATACGACGACGATTACTCGGATAAGGACGATAACTGGTAGATATATTTGGTTGAACAGGAGCTGAGATAATGCCACTTCCGTACAATATATGGCTGGGGATGGTCATAACCGGTGGGGTCATCGGTTTTCTCATCGCCGTCCTCGTAGTGATGATCATAATCAAGACGGTCAAACACAAGAAGATCATAGGCGAGATATACGAGGCCAAGGTCGGTGACCCCCGGGGCAACAAGAAGCTTGGATTCTACCCCGAGGAGGAGAAGGGCACCTTTGGCAAGGAATCGTTCAAGCTAGCCTTCGAGGATGACGGCGAGTTCGACATGAGCCAGTTCACCGTTTCGGATTCGGAGAAGGCATCCATGGGGCAGGACCTTGTGGTAGAGCACGAAGCCCAGGATTTCCAGGTCAAGGATTTTGGGTCGGTGAGCGACAGCATGGTGGGATACCAGCAGCAGCCCGGAATGGCAATGGGCCAGCAGCCCATGGGCGGTCAACCCCAGCCGGGAATGCAGCAGCCTATGGGCGGCCAGCCCCAGCCGGGAATGCAGCAGCCTATGGGCGGTCAGCCTCAGCCGGGAATGCAGCAGCCTATGGGCGGCCAGCCCCAGCCGGGATTGCAGCAGCCTATGGGCGGCCAACCCCAGCCGGGAATGCAGCAGCCCATGGGCGGTCAGTACCCTGGTCAGATGCCCCCTGGGGCCCCCCAGCCCATGCCTG
>CAYRFL010000046.1:0-24166 GCA_964423515.1 uncultured archaeon | reverse complement strand
ATGGGCGGTCAGTACCCTGGTCAGATGCCCCCTGGGGCCCCCCAGCCCATGCCTGGTCAGTTCCCGGGCCAGATGCCCCCCGGAGCTCCTCAACCTATTCCGGGTCAGTATCCGGGCCAGATGCCCCCGGGCCAGTAGCTTTCCGATCCCGATAATACGCGGTGATTTAAGGTTCCGGATCTGCGGATGAGGCCCCATCTGCGTATACGCAAGCCTGTTGCACTCCGGTGCCGGCTTTGCTCTGGAGTATCACAACACCCCTGATCCTGCCCGTTTCACTCCGTTGTATCAGATAGATGTCCATTACATTCCGGGGTATTTATGCCCCTGCATCCTCGGGCGTTACCCTACGGATGCAACTGCACCCTCGAAAATCAGTGATTTTCTACGGGTGTACCTTGCGGCACACCTGCGCCTGCGGGGCGTCACCCCGCTGACAATGCCGCGCACATTGTCAATCTGAAAATCCGGGATGCATCGAAGATGTATCTGATCCTCTCGAGCGATGCCTCGAAAGGACTGAACGTGTCGCAGACACATCAGGGTTTTCACCATTGACAATATTTACGTACGGATGACGTATAAACTGCGGTAACGATGTTCTCATGGTAGGGAAACAGCATTTCATCGAGGTTCTTCTGGTCCTGGCCAGCAGGGGATGCATGGACTCCCACGTGGTCGTCAGGACCCGGGAGCTTGCCGGGGCCATGAAAAGGAGCCAGCAGAGCGCCTCGTCATATCTCGTGGAGATGGAGCGGACCGGTCTTATCGATCGCATCCACAGTGGAAGGGCATCATCGACGAGGATAACGGACAAGGGACGGGGTCTTTTGACGGATCGATACGATCAGTACCGCGAACTCTTCGAGGGGAATCCTTCCAGCAGGCTGACGCTGACGGGAAGGGTCGTTAGCGGGTTCGGTGAGGGCTCCTACTACGTCTCACTGGGACATTACTCCCGGCAGATACGGGAAAAACTGGGTTTTCAAGCTTTCACGGGAACCTTCAATATAGAGCTGAAGCGGAGCGACGTTCCTTCCATGGCACGGCTGGCATCCGCAGCCAGCATCACCCTTGCGGGTTTTGAGGAGGGCGGCAGGACCTTTGGTAAGGTGAAATGCCACCGCTGCCTCATCGAGGGGGTGGAGGGTGCTATAATCATGCCGGAGAGGACCCATTACAGCGACCGGATAGAGGTCATATCGCCCGTGTACCTCCGTGGGACGCTGGGAAAGAACGAGGGGGACGAGATTAAGGTGGAGGTGGAACTGAAGCAATAATTCAGTTGGATATGATCGGGCCAATGCATTATCTACGTCAGCTCTCCGATTCACTTTTTCAGCCTTTTCAGAATGCCGCAGGAAAGGACGACGCCCACGACCAGAACCGCCATCAACAGACCGAATCCGGGAGAATCCTCCTCCTCCGCCCTCTTCTCCACATCGAAATTGAACACGTAGTTACTGCCGGGAATTCCGTCGCTTCCCACGAGAGCATTGCCGTAAATATCCTTGATGTTCAGCAATTTTACCTCGATATGGGCTCCGCGGTGTATGCCGGATCTGCCGTGATGTTCAAAATTGGCCAGTGTCAGGGTATATGTGGTATTGTCATAGGATATCTCGCTATCGAAAAAATCATCGTCGAGAGTGTTCATTATAATGAAGTTCTCCTTCACCAGCGTGCTCTCGTTGACCGCATCGCTGAACCTGATCACGATGCTGGATGTCTCGGGCACATCCTTTGCCCCGTCAGCCGGTGCGGTGGATACGACCTTGAATTCGCCTCCCTGGGCCAGGACGATCCCGGGTACTATCAACAATATCAATGCCAGAAAACCGGCCATTCCAATTCCTGTAATCCATTTGTGTTTCATGTATCCCACGTCCTTGGTCAATTACGGGTAGATCGCGGCGAGTATTATTTAGATATGTTGTTTTTATATATCGACCATGGAAACGACGCATCCACATCCAAAGAGATGCAAAACATTAATCAACAGGGATTGAAATCCGCGCTTTCATGGGTGACTCGGACGAAAAGATACTCTTCCGTGGACTGGACGGGAAGCTCAAGGTGCGCACGAGGAAGGGTTTTCGGGACATTGGGGATTGATGGGATCATTGGACCGGGATAATGTGGAGGCGTTTTCGATCAGGAGCGCCAGGGCTCGTTTTTTTATATTGTTTAAAATCGCCCCGGGGATACGTAGAGGTTTGTACGTTATTAGTCGTTGGTCTCTTGAGGTACCCGGGGCTACCCTGTGTTTCAAGGGTATTCATTATAAGAAGGTATGAGTTAATAAAGGTTTCTACATCGAAAGGGGCATGAACCGGTAAACTGTACCGGTCTAGCAGATATCACAATCCATCTGCACACGGTCCATCTGCCGGATCACTTCATGAGCGCAGGGGGATATACCCATTTCTCGTCCGTCCGCGTATAATCCACCAGTTCATCCTCCGAAAAGAAGTTGGCGATCTCCCTTTTGGCGCTCTCGTTCGAATCGCTGCCGTGTATGATGTTCATGGAGAGGTCCATCGCAAAATCGTCCCTGATGGTCCCCACGTCGCTCTCCACCGGGTTGGTCTTCCCCATCATCTGTCGTGTGACCTCCACCACGTTCTTTCCCTCCCATACCATGGGAACCACCGGCCCCGATGTGATGAAGGCTACCAGCGATTCGTAGAAGGGCTTGCCGACGTGCTCCGCGTAATGCTTTCCCGCCAGCTCCCGGTCCATCCACAGGAATTTCATTCCCACGAGCTTGAGTCCTCTTCTTTCCAGACGTGATATGATCTTGCCAATAAAGCATCTCTGCACCGTGTCAGGTTTGAGCATGATGAAAGTTCTCTCCATTCTTGATCCCCCATTGCTTCGGACTAACGAACCTGGTTATCACTACCCCGATAGATATTCTTTACGATGTGAGTATTCCCCGGGTCCGGGAGCCCCGGCATTCTCCGACCTATATCCGCGGCTCGTACTTCTTGGACCATCTCACCCTTCTGGGAACGCGCTTGAGGCCGAGCATGTTCTTCTGACACTTGCTGGCGCAGAAGTAGTAGACCGTACCGTCGGTCTTTACGAACATCTTGCCGGTCCCGGGTTCGATCTTCTCCCCGCAGAACGAGCACACCCTGGTCTTTACCATCCTATATCCTCCCTCTTCCTCATCTGCTGGTGAGCTTCCTGGCCTCTCTGGCGGTCTCTCGAAGCATCAACACGTCACCCAATCTGATGGGGCCCATGACGTTCCGGGTGATGATCCTTCCCTTGTCCGATCCGTCCAGGACCCGAACCTTCACCTGGCAGGCTTCCCCCGTCATGCCGGTGCGGCAGATTACCTCCACCACTTCGGCTGGACTTCCTTCTACGACCATTTTTCATCCCTCGCCTGTCCGGAATATCACTTCATCAGGTGCTTGACGTTGTTGGTGAGTTCCTCGATGAGGACCCTGGCCTTCCCCGCGTTGACGATGGCAACGGCGGACGTCGATACGTTCATTCCCGCGGCAGCTCCCAGCTCCTTCCTCCTCGGAACGTAGGCGAAGGGGATCTGCTTCTCCTTGCACAGGTAGGGTATGTGCATAAGGATCTCGGGAGGGGTAATGTCCTCGGCCATCACAACGAACTTGGCCTGGGCACGCTCAACGATCTTCGTTACCTCGTTGGTCCCCTTCTTTATCTTGCCGCTGGTCTTTGCCATCTCCACGGCTTCATAGGTCTTTATCTTCAGTTCTTCGGGCATGTCGAAAAGTATGTACTTTGCTTTTGCCATACGCAAACCTCCTTTGGGATATCGTCAACGGTGCGAGGCTCGACTGTCGAGATTCGCAGCTTGACGATGTTTGCGACATCGCCCGGAAGAGCAGATGTCGCGGGATATCATCCTTCATCATTCACAGGTTCGGCAAAAGGGCGAATTTCCCGCGCCCTCAATGATAGGGGACATATTAAAACCTTCTGATAAAATATTTCGACCGGGAATGGTCTGCGGTTATGGAATAAACGGAGAGGAACGAGAGCCGAACAACATCAGGACGGTACAAGTACAATCTCAACAAAAAGTTAACTGAAAGTAAATTCATTCCTTCAATCCGCCGGCACCAGATCTATCTCGTACAGCTTGGACCACAGCTTCCCCGTGACGAATAATCGATCCCCCTCCGCGTCGTAGGCTATCCCGTTCAGAACGTCCCCGCTCGTATCCTCCCCCCGTATTCCCGCAAGGTCTATCCACCCGGTAACGTTCCCGTCCTCCGGCGATATAATGGCGATCCGGTCGGTCTGCCAAACGTTGGCATAGATCGATCCGTTGACGTACTCCAGCTCGTTTATCTGATAGAGCCTCTTACCCTCGTAGCTCACATTGATCGTTCCCGTTACATTCAGGGTCTCCGGGTCCAGGAAGTAGAGCACAGGAGTTCCGTCGCTCATTATGAGACGCTCGCCGTCGTGGGTGAGACCCCAACCCTCGGTGTCGTAGGTGAAGTTCGAGATCGGGCGAAAGTCCTTCTCATCATACACGAATCCGATGCGGGACTGCCAGGTCAGCTGGTATATCCTGCCGTCGAACAATGTGATCCCCTCGCCGAAATGCTCATCGTCGAGGTCGTGTTTTCGCAGGACCTTTCCGGTCTCCATCTCCACTTCCCGCAGGCTGGACCGGCCCAGAAGGCCCGTCCCCTCGTACAGCGTGCCGTTATGGTATACCAGCCCCTGGGTGAAGGCATTCGTGTCGTGTGGATACGCGGCCACGATACTGTAGGTACGGTTGCCGCCGGTAGCATTCCCGTTCCCCCCGGTATCGTCGTCCTTTTCGTTCCTGCCCTCTTCCTCGACGTTGCTCGGATCCCACGATAGTATGGAATATGCGGATATGGCCGCCAGGATCATTATGGCCACCGCGATGAACGCTCCTCCCTTGCTGCTGCCTCCACTGCTCATTGTATCACCGGAATGCTGGAAACGCCTTGAAAACCGTAAAGGGCAACGGTAATATATAATGATATTGAATTGGGATTGATATCTCCACCATGCCGGATTTAACGCATCCGCCGGGATGTGGAGAAGGAGCCTCCGGGAACATGAACAACCCCGTATATGAAAGCGTGAAGTGGCTCGCGGAGGAGAGCGTGCACGTTACCATCCATCGCGAGAGGCTGTGTGAGGTGGCCGAGAGAATGGTCGATGAGCGTTTCGATTATCCCACGTGGCGCTTCCCCTGCCTTCCCGATGTGGGCGATCCCGGTTCTCTCGAGTTCTTCTTCGTCATCAACAGCCTCAACTTCAAGTTCTGGCACAGCGATACCAGGGAAAGGTTCCGGGCAACTGTGGATGGCGAGACCTACATGGGCGCCTTTGCCATGTTCGCCCTTCTGAAGCACTGGTACGACGAGGAGCCGGCAGTTCTTACGGGCGAATACCTTCGGAACCTCACAGAGGAGAAAGCAGCCCCGAGGCTCACGGGGGATACGGGTCCGATACCGCTTCTCAAGGAGCGTATAATGGCCCTCAACGAGGTGGGCAGAGTGCTCTCCGATCGATACGGGGATTTCGCGGGTCTTCTGCGGGCCTCCTCCTTCCGATGCTTCAACCACGGCGATGGCATAGTAGAAAGGCTGCTGTCGGATTTCCCCACCTTTCGGGACTGTGGGATTCTTGCCGGTCGAAAGCTAGTATTCAACAAGAGGGCCCAGCTGGCCCCGGCCATGGCCTTCGCGCGTTTCAGAGGTACTGACATCGCCCCTATCTCCGATATCGACGAGCTGACGGCCTTTGCAGATTATCAGGTTCCCAAGGGTCTTCTGGCCTACGGGCTCCTTGGTTACTTGGACGATCTCGCCCGGAGGATCGAGAGGCGGGAGCTGCTGCCCATGGGAAGCCGGGAGGAGTTGGAGATAAGGGCCAACACCATCTGTGCGGTGGAGGAACTGCTCTGCGAGCTGAACAGAAGAAGGAAGGGAAAGAAAGTCAATGCGGTCCAGATGGACTATCACCTGTGGAAGATGGCCCGGGACGACCCACGTCCCTATCACCTTACGGAGACGACGGCGTACTGAAAGCATTTAATGACACATATGAGCAGACAGGATGAGCATGAGTGAGGAGAGTGTTGCCACGGCAGAGAAAATGACCGGCGAACGATCCGGCAGTATGACCGTTACCCCCCTTACCTACGTTCTTCGCTCCATGAAGCGGGACAGTGGAAGGGTCCGGGTCAGCATAGCCGGTATTGCCATCTGCGCAACGCTTCTGGTGATTTTTCTCTCACTTTCGACAGGCATCGAGGAGCGTATGGATACCGACACGGAGAAGTTCCGCGAGATAAGCTATGCCCTCGAGAGCTGGCTCACGGTGCTCATAGTGATGGTCTCGTTGCTGCTGGGGATCATCATAGCCAACACCCTCATCGTATCGATATACAGGAAGAAGAGGGAGCTGGTGACCCTTATGGCTCTCGGTATCACCCGGGGTCGGGTGATGCGCCTGGTGATGATGGAGGGCATTGTCATAACCGTGTTCTCGCTGCTCCTCGGGCTCGGCGTCGGCCTCGTTCTGTCCCTACTGAACGGACTTCTGCTGCCGGATTCGGGCACGCTGGGTTACTTTCTGCCCCGTGACGTGGACCTGACAACGATAACCATCGCCCTTGCCATAACGGTGGGAATAACGCTTCTGGCATCGGCCATGCCCGCCTTCCTCATCGGACGGATGGACCCCACAAGAGAGTTGCGCTACGAATAGGAGGTGTGAAGGAGTGAGTGAGACCAAAGCGGAGAATGATAATGATAGGAAAACCGGGAAAAAACCCGTGAAGAACATCTCGCTGTACCGCCTCAAGAACATTGGCAAGCATTACCGCATGGGAGACACCGTCGTGAAGGCGCTGGATGGAGTTTCCGTGCGTATCGGAAGCGGAGAGTTTCTGAGCATATTCGGTCCGTCTGGCAGCGGCAAGTCCACTCTCCTTCACATCCTTGGGGGTCTGGACAGACCCACCGATGGCAAGGTCTATTTCAAGGGGGAGGACATATCCGCCTATTCCGGCGACCGGATGGCGCATTTCCGAAAGAAGAGGGTGGGCTTCATCTTCCAGTTCTTCAACCTCATTCCCACGCTGACGTCGCTGGAGAACGTTCTTGTGTCGCGTATGTTCGACAGCGAGGTCTCCGACGGATACGCAAGGCAGCTGCTCTCCGAGGTGGGTCTTAACAAGCGCATAAAACATCTGCCTCACCAGCTTTCGGGGGGCGAGAGACAACGCGTGGCCATCGCAAGGGCCTTGGTCAACAATCCGGATGTCATCCTGGCGGACGAGCCCACGGGCAACCTCGACAGCAGGTCTACCCGCGAGGTGATGGACCTCCTGGGAAAGTTCAACAGGAAGGGCAAGACCGTGGTGCTTGTCACCCATGACCAGGCACTTATGAGCTACGTGAAGAGGGTAATACGGATAGATGACGGGAAGGTAGTTTAGTATGACTCACTCGATAAACTCTCTTCAATAAAGAGGGCTCGATAGCCGGGGGGTGGATGAGGGGTGGTAAAGGCGCATGCGAGCCCGACACAAAAAACAAAATGATGCGATCGAGAAGGGCCAATGGCCCTATGGTCGGCGTTTGCCGACCAAAGTAAGTATTTGATTATAGGAGTGGCCATGGTAAGGAGGGGTTTGGTTGCCGCTTCGCACCGAACAATAAAAGATACTTGATGAGCTTGTAGCGGTAGAAGACCATGGGATCCGAGAACCAGAGCCCCGCGAAAAAGCCCTGACAATCCACCCCATCAATCCCACAATCCTTACGACTCCGCTCCCTTGCCCCGCTTCCGCACAAAGCCGATTATCCCGAGCACCAGCAAGACCCCGAGCATTCCCAGGCATACCTCCTTTCCCACCGAGGGTATCTCCTCATCGTCGTCGGAGAAATCCTCCGGAGCAAGTTCCATGTTTCTTTCGGTACCCAGCAGATGATATCCAACGAAACGCTGGTCGTCGGTGGTGACCCGGTAATCCCCGTATCTCTTCTCCACCCCGTTCTCCGCCCGCAGAGCGAGCAGTGTTATATTTTTCGCAAATCCTTCCTCGTCGGTGACGTATGTTGCATTCGCGATGCCCTCATGGGACAGCGTCACCCGGGCTCCGGGCGCTCCATTGCCTTCCTCGTCCACCAACCTGATACGATATATGGCGAATGTAGAGTAATTTATCGGCGAGCTAACGTTCTCCGAGAGCTCCAGCCCGTCCCCCGTCACCTCGTAGTCCACCTTGTTGCCGAAAAAAAGGCATTTCCTCACGTTCCCCGGGCTGGCGACCACGTCCAATCCCTTCTTGCATTCCGTGAATTCCGTATCGGATATGGTGAGCTGCGCGAGGTCGAAGGCCGATATCCCAATGCCGGTGCTGTGATAACCGCAGCCGGAGACCGATAGGCTGTAACTCCCCTGCATTCCTATCGGATCGTACTCCTTCCGGAGGTCGCTTATCTCGTTCCACCAGTAGGTCCCGATCCTGGAGATGTCCGAATGGGCGACCACGCTCTGGACGCATTCCCCGAACGTACAGTTCGCAAGCTCCACCTCGGAGCGGACCAGGCGGGCAGCCATGTCGCAGTACATGAACGAGGTCCCCTCGACGATCACGTCGCTCTCGAAGGACAGGATGCCGTTCCCGGTATCGTTGAAGACACAGCCCTCGAACTCCACATCGGAATAGACCGTCTCCAGCGCAACGGCCAATCCCCTGAACTCGGTGTTGTGAAAGATTGCCTGTCTGCAGTTCAGCAGGACCAGGCCGCCGGAGAGCCGCTCCTCCCTGCTCTCGATGATGACCCTTCTGCCGTTCTCAGAACCGCAGCGCAAGGTCCCGTTGACGGTGATGACCACATCCCTTCCAAGGGTAACGTTGACCCCGGCCGAGATGACAAGCTCCTCTCCTGCCTCCACTGTGAGATTCTCGGTTATCTCAATTTCTCCCTCCCATAGGAGTCCGGGAGGTTCCGGGTCGAAGAGACAGCACCCGTTGGCCGCGGATATGCCGGAAAAAAAAAACAGTGAAAGCAGCGCGATGGACGGGATGATGGCAAGGACGGGGAACCGCATCGCTCATCCCTCCCCGGTGGCGTTGAGTTCATTAACGTCGACAAAATCCACGTAAGCAAAGTACACGTCGGAGTTGTACTCGGAGGGGGAGCCGTTCCTGCAGTCGCACCAGGAGCAGTAGGCGCCGTATTCGTTGGTATCGAGCTGTATGTAATCCCCTATGAAGGCCGTATGCTCGGATGCGGTGAGCTGGCCCAGGAGCGATCCGGCAGAGTTCTCGCCGTCGAACATGACGTTGGTGACGTTGAAGTTGATGGGAAATGTCTCTCCGCCGTCCACGGACATGGCGAAGTAGATGTTCAGGAGTATGCGGTCAGGGTCGTCCCGCATATCGTAGAAAATGAGGCACACGTATCCCTGTGGCGACACGCTCACCGACGGAAAGAACTGGTGAGCCCCGTTCCCCGCAGTATCGTTGTTGACCCGAACGGGCTCCGACCAGCTATCTCCGCCGTCCCGGCTGTGGGACAGCATGATATCGCCGTCGCCGCCTGTGCTGTCCGGCCAGGTGATGTACAGCGATCCTGAACTGTTAGTGTCGCTGCGGTCGACGGCCATGGCGGGCATGGTGGGCGTCCGGTATGTATGGGGCGGCATCTGGTACGGCAGAGGAGTAAGTGGAGAAACGTCGATGGGGGTGGAGAAGGTCTGCCCCCTGTCCGACGATCGGGAGTAGCGTATCTTGTCGGGCCCATAACCGATCCATACCACGTGCAGCACTCCGTCGTCATCCACCACCGGGTAGGAGCCCTGGGTCTGGGTCTCACCACCGGTTATCTCGGATATCACGCGATAGTCGTTCCAGGTCAGGCCGCCGTCGTCGGACCTGGCGCATACGATCTCCGATGCGGCCAGGAAGTTGAACACCGTCCATGTGACGTATATGGTTCCGTCACTGGGATCCGCCGTTATCCATTCCTTGTCGTGGAAATTTACCGCTGTTATGGACGTGGCAACCGTCCTCACCTGCCCCCAGGTCTCTCCGCCGTCGGTGGACCTGGCCACCCAGATGCAGCTCATCTTCTGGAAGGGGCGGAAGGGGCTGACCTGCTTTCGCCTTGCGGCGAGGCCCGCCATGTAGCAGTTGCCGTCTGAGTCGAAGACCACCACAGGGTCCCCTGCGATGCCGTAACCGGTGAGGACCGATGGGGGCCCTCCGCGGTAGCCCGGTATCAACGTCTGGTCCCAGGTCTTACCGCCGTCCCTGGACCAGTAGGCGCCGCACCATGAATCCCCCGAGGGCGTGGTGTAATCGTTGGCCCCGGCAACCACGTTGTCCGGATCATTGGGATTTACCACAACGGTGGTCTCACAGGTGTTCTCCCGGGAGACGGTGACCTGGTAGTTCTCGCCGTCGAAACGCAGATATTTCGAGATGATGTCCTCGGGTATCTCCCCGTCGTCCTCATCACCATCCGGCCCCCCTATTAGATCGAGGGAGAATGCAGCCGTCAGTATAAGGGCGACCGCCAGCAATGCGGCGAAGGCAATGGCGCGCTTCTTGGGGGTGTCCATGGGATTTTTAATGCATGGGTGCATATATGAATTTTGTGTCGTGGTTAGCGCGGTGGGATTAAAAAACTTTTCCGTTTACTGAAACTTTACTAGACCCGATTAAATATTCTGTATCCCGTTTTCCCCGCTGCGGCCCCGTACAGTCAGGAGCGTCGGTCGATTGTAATTATCATGCGTCACTACAAAAAGGAAAATATAATTAGACAAGGTATGTACTATCTCTGGCATTTGAAAAATTGATCGTTCCGGTGATGATATGGGCAAGATCCGGTTCAATGAGGAACACAAGGGGATGTTGGATTCGTTCCTCCTGGAAATAGACGGCGTGGTTCCAGGGAAGATGTTTGGATATCCTGCCTATTACGTGGGAGGGAAGCTGTTCGCATCCTTTTACGAGGATGGTGTATGCGTAAAGGTGCCGGAATCCATGGTGAAAGAATTGCTTGAAAGGCAACATATAGTACCATTTCGACCCATGGGAAGAACGATGAGAGCGTGGATTCGGATAAACCGGGAGATATCCGAGGATTATATGAAGGACCGGGATATCTTCGATGCCTCGATCGAGTTCGTATCCTCATTAGCGAAGAAAGGTTCCAAGTAAGGTTCAAAGCCAGGCGATTCCAGGGGCAGGACCATTGGAGGTGAATGTCGATCATGCTTATCTGAGAGGAGTTCTATGAATGAAGAAGAGATCCGGGAGATAAATCTGGCAGCTCCGTGCGGTTTCTACTGCGGCACGTGCAGGCATTACCTGGCGAGGACCAAGGGGTTGCTGACCGAAAAGAGATTGAAACACGGATGCGGGGGGTGCAGGATACAGAACAAGAGATGTTCCTGGGTCAAGCGGGATTGCGTGCTGTTGGGGAAACGTCTTGTTGCTTTCTGTTTCGAATGCGACGAATTTCCCTGTGACAATCTCAGAAAGCTAGACGAGCGTCATCATCGCGATTACGGAGTGAGCGATTTTGACAATCTCAGGAGGATACGGGAGATCGGAGCCAGAGAGTGGCTTCGGGAACAGAGCGAGAAATGGATGTGTCCCGAGTGCGGCGGAAACCTTTGTGTGATGGATGGAGTATGTTACGATTGTGGGTACGTGATGGATCGACTATAAAAATGAGATAATATGACGGACATAGGATTGCTCAACGAAAGGCCGCTCCACGCATCCCTGAAGGAGTGGTACGCGCGACCGGGGGACAGGTTCGAGGTGAAGGTGGACGGATATTTCATCGACATCGTCCGAAACGACCTGCTGGTGGAGATACAGACCAGCGGCTTTGCATCGATAAGATCGAAACTGAGGGACCTCGTGCGAAGGCATCGGATACGGCTTATCCACCCCGTAGCCCTGGAGAGATGGATCGTCAAACAGGCGAGGGATGACGATGGTGACCCAACTCGTCGCAAGTCGCCCAAGAAAGGCAGGGTGGAGGATATATTTAACGAGATGGTGAGCTTCCCGCGGCTCCTTTTGGATCCTAACTTCGAACTCGAGATATTAATGATCCGGGAGGAGGAGGTTAGACGGTTCGTGGGAAAGCGGAGATGGCGTAGCAGGGGATGGGGCGTGGAGGAGCGTCGTCTTCTGGAGGTGATCTCCTGCAAAAGATTCGAGGAGACGGTGGACTGGCTGGAGCTGCTCCCGGAGGCACTGGAAGAACCGTTTTCCACGGGGGACCTGGCAAAAGCGAAGGAAATGAACAAAACGATGGCGCAGAAGATGGCGTACTGCATGCGGAAGGTGGGGGTATTGGAGGTGGTGGGTAAGAAGGGAAATTCGAAACTGTACGAGATAGCGGGTGCATGAACGGGTTATGGAAGGTCCCAAGACCCATACGCGTTAAAGGGCCTGGATAGACTGCCGGTTAGACCACAGGGATTATTTGATGATATGAACGAGTTACGGAATCCATTCCTGAGATGGGTGTTGATAACGGCCGGGTGTATCTGCGTCGGATTGGGTGTTATAGGTATATTCGTCCCTATTCTGCCTACCACACCCTTTCTTTTGTTGGCGGCAGCATGCTTTATTCGAAGTTCAAGTAAGATGTACGAATGGATGCTGACGAACAGGTTGTTCGGCAAGCATCTCAGATCCTATATGGACGGTGAAGGAGTATCCATAAAGGTCAAGATCGGCACGCTCTCATTTCTGTGGATCGCCATTCTATCTTCGTTTTTCTTTTTTACCGATAATTTGATTATACGCCTTATTCTGCTTTTCATTGCTATATCCGTAACAGCTCACATAATGTACATCAAGACTTCCGGATGATCGAATGATGGATCATGATCCCGGGTCAAGCCCGATCGATTCATGGAATTGGTGACTTATCCGTCCCTCTTCCCGTGTCTACACCTTCACGTCCTTCCAGCGCCCCCGGCGGAACACGGTATAGATGATCCCGACCCTGACGAAGTTGTCGATGAGCATTGCCAGGAATATGCCCTTCAGCCCGAGCCCGACGGGGAATGCCAGTATGTAGGACAGGGATAGCCTCAGCACCACTATGCATCCGAAGTTCACGAGCATCGGCACCCTGGTGTATCCGGCCCCCCGCATTCCTCCGATAAGAGTGAAGAAGGCCCCAAGAGCCGGCTCGGTGAAACCCATGAGGAATATATATAGAGCCGCCAGTTCGATGACCCCCGCATCGTCGGTGAAGAGGCGGGCTATGCCTCCGGGCAGAACTATCATCAGAATACCTATGAATGCCATGGCGATCATAACCAGCTTCGTGGCACTCAGGACGGCCCTCTCGGCCATTTTACTTTTCCTGGCTCCCAGGTACTGTCCCGCAAGGGTGGTGGAGGCGACGCCGAAACCGATGGCGGGCATGTAGGCGATGGCCTCCGCCCGGAAACCGATCTGGTAGGCCGAATACGCCACCTCGCCGAAATGGAATATCATGGGTGTCAGCAGCAGGGATGAGATGGTCCACATTCCCATGTCCGCCCCCGCAGGCATGCCGATCCTGAACATCTTTTTTATGTTGCCCCATCCGATCCTTCTGCGGGCGAAGATACGCGGCGTTACCAGTAGCTTTTTCCTGGCATGCAGGAATGCATATACAGAAGCACCCAGGAGGTAAGCGGTTCCGGTGGCCACTCCCGCGCCAAGAACCCCCATCTCGGGGAAACCGAACTTGCCGAATATCAGGAGATAGTTCATTCCTATGTTGTAGAGATTGGTTATTATATCGACGTACATTGGCGTTCGCGTATCGCCGGCGGCCCTCTGGAGACCGTGATAGGTGAGTATGATCAGGTTGAATGGATAGAATGCAAAGAGGGCGCGTATGTAGAGCGTTCCCTGGACCAGGACGTCGCCCTTCGCACCCAGGAGATGTATGACATGGGGTCCGGCAGTGAGACCCAGCAGAGATATGGGTATGGACAGGGCCAACATCAGTGCGAGGGAATCCCTTCCGACACTTTGCGCACTCCTGAGCCTGCCTTCGCCCCAGCGCCTTGCGATGAGGGCCACAGCGCCGGTGGTCAGTCCCGCCACCGCCGGGAAGAACATGAACATCAGAAGCATGCCGAGACCCAGGGCCGCAATGCTGACGTCAGCCTCTCCGTACCTGCCCAGCATGGCGGTATCGGCTATGATGTGGGATGTGTAGAGGAGGTTGGATATTATGGCGGGCACGGCGAGGGCCAGCAATCTTCGGTACATCGATCTTTCAGGGCGCACGGATGGCGGAATGGGGGTCCGGGAGTATATAATGGTTCTTTACAGAATTTTATCAGGATTGTATCTGCTCCCCCTACATCTGGGTTACATGTCGAATGAGGTTTTATAAGGGTAAATGGCGGTGAGATGCATGGTGATGGAAAATGGGATCATTGGAAAAGGACATAATGGATGTAACCTTACAGGACTGGATCAGTGGTACGGATTCCGGAGCTTCTGACGGGCCGTCACAACCGAAAAGGCGCAAGAAGGGGATCGGTGTGGGAATCGCCATAGCCCTCATGATAGCGATAACGGTGGTACTTGCAGGAGTCCTCTACATGTGGACCATGTCCCTTGCGGGCACGGAGGGTGATGTATCCCTTGGCCCCCAGGAGATCCCTGCGGACCCGACCACATTGGAGATAGACGTGACACTCGACGCCGAGTACGTCAGGTTCGAGGGTCAAATGGTGCCCTTCTACGACCTGGAGTATCATGCCATCTTCGGCTACGAGCTCGAAAGTCATCCAAGTGTTGTCCGTCTCCCGCTTCCCGACGATACGGTGGAGAGCCTCCTTGTGAAGGTGAACGGTTCCGTAATAACGCTCCCTGAGATAGTGAACGATCAGGTGGTCATTCACTTCCCCGCCAATACGAGGAACGAGGTGGAGGTCAGCTTCGAGGCCCGGGGCTCGGGAGATTACGTTCATATGCTCCCCCCGGGCAGGTTCATTCGAAAGCTTGATGTGCAATTGACCATAGAGGGCGTGAGCGATGCCGGCTGGGATGAACTGCTGTCCGGTAGTCTCTTACCCGATTCCCGGGACAGGGACGGTGATCGAGTTGAGCTTGGCTGGTCGAAGCAGAACGCAGTACTGAAGCGGGACATCGAGGTAACCCTCCCGGTGGAGGAGGATCCGATGGAGCATCTCGGCCTGTTCTATTTTCTGCTGGCCTTGGTCGTGTTCGGAGAAATATTATTCCTGTACTGGGCTGCCCGCCGCCTCAACCTCGGATGGAGGAGCGAGTACATCGCCTTTCTGATGGCTCCCTTCATGGCAGTGTCGCTGATGGTGACGCTGTCCCTTCTCTACCTTGGCCCGATATTCGCCACTGCCTCATCCATGGTGCTCCTTACCGCCATGGTCTTCCTGGTACTGAAGAGGTTCATAGGCGTGAAGAAGGGCCTGCTGGAGATGGGAGCGGCAATGGGAATGACCTTCTCCATCCTCCCGGCTGGGATGTTCCTTACCTCTCACATCAGGGTGCTCACGGTATCGCTTCTGCTACTGGGTCTCGTGGTCATTTTCCCGCTTTTCCTCGGCAGGCACAGGCGAAAGGTGCTCAAAAAGAAGGTTCCCAGCTCGCTGACCCGGAATATGTTCGAGAACAAGAACCTCAAGATAAAGGTGGAGAAACTGACGGATGAGAAAGGGGAACTGGAGATGGCGGTGGGGGAATTGCGGGACGAGAACGCACTCTACAGGGAGGATGCGGAGAAGGCCAAGGGGCTTGCGGATATGAATGCCATCCTCGCAACCGAGGCGAACCTGTTGAGAACGGAGAACGCCAACCTCAGAAGGGAAGTGGAGCACGGTACAGGGAGAAATTTCTGTCAGCACTGCGGGAGGGATGTGGGGGAGGACTTCGACTACTGTCCCGGATGCGGGAAATCGCTTGGCGGTGTAGTCAAGTGCGTGAACTGCAACGTGCTCATGTCAGCTCCCGCAGAGGGTGTCGGGTGGCACTGTGTGAACTGCGGGAGCAGGATGGGGGAATGATTAAGGAATACCCCAGAACGTTCACTTCCCGATTCAATGGTACTCGATTGGGATGATAGGTGGTAAACCAAGCCAAAGGATCCCAATGCCGTATTTATTCGGACACTGATAGAAAGGGCGACACGCTCAGCATTCTGGGAAATGATACCCCAGTTCTCGGTATTTATCGATCACGTGTTTTGGGATGGCCACACATCCTCTCTGGTATGCACTGTATCTATACTGTCTCAGTAGCGACTGAAATATCAATTTCTTCTTTCCATCGATAGAATCCAGTGATATATGTTTATGCGACGCTAATAACATACGGGACTTGCAAAAAATGGGTATTTTGTCTTTCATTTTAATGTAATATATTTTATCTTGATACTTCGGGAATAAAAACCTATTGTTGTAGAAATATTTATAGAAGTCCATTGAAAATGCTACCTGAAAAGGTTTGAGTTTAACGTATTTGCTCTCGTCAATCTCGTCGATAAATACGATGGTCGTCATATGTGCCCAGCAACTATTAATTATTTGAATATGCCCTCTCTTGAGAATGTATGTCTTCTCATGGATTTTTGAATTCAAAATAAAAAGGGAAATTGTGATGGGGATCATCAATATTGAAAATCCAAGAAAAATAATTATCAAGCCAATATACATCGCGATGTTTACGGAAGGGAAAAATAACAATATAATCGCAACAATAATCACAATGAGAGGGGAACCAATCAATCCCGTTAATACGATATATTTAATAGATCTCCCTTCTTTTATTGCCATTTCCTTCAAGGTATCCCTTCCGAAATTGGATGATGGATGAAGTACAGCACACGAAAGGCCCGGTGGATCCTTTCATCCGTCATTCTCGAATATCTCGAATTTAATCTCTCCTTCCTCCAGTTTCTCCACCTCGCCCCAGTCCTCGACCTCCACCAGTCCTTTTTCAGGTATGAAATCATCTCCGATGATCTCGAAATCCATTTCCTGCTCCTCCACCTCCCCATCCTGACTATCGGAATCGGTATCTTCCTCGATCAACTCGAACTCCATCCGGCCCCAGTCTTCCACCGCTCTCTGGCCAGCTTCCGCCTCCTTGTCCTCCTCGACGATCTCGAATTCCACGCCCCAATCCTCGATTTCCTCCTCGTCGACCGTCGCTCCCCTCCCGTCCGACGTGGCCGCCCCCTCATCATCATCGAGCACGAACTCGACGCGCCGACGTGGCCGCTCTTGTTCCATTTCCACCTCCTCCCATTTCTCTATCAGTTCTCCCTCGGTCCATTCCTCGACCCCCACGTCCCAGTCCTCGTACTCGGTATCAGGGGTCTCCTCCTCCACCCACTCATCGTATTCCACCTCCTCGTCGTCATAGAATTCCTCTTCTTCTATCCAATCGTCATACTCCTCCTCCGGCTCTTCTTCTACTTTCTCCTCCTTTTCTTCTCCGGCGCCCCATTCCTCTGCCTCCGCCTCTTTGAACTCCGGCTCCTCTGCTCTCTCCTCTACCTCCTCCAACTCATCTTCCACCAACCAATCGTCATGCTCCTCGTCCGGCCCTACCTCGTATTCCTCCTCTTCTTCCCGTTCTCTTCTACGCTTCCACATGATCATTCTGCGTTTTTCCCTTCCCCTCATCCGTCTTCTCCTGGACCTCATCCTCGATAGTTCCTGCTTCCGTTTTATCCTCTCGCGTTCAGCGGGTGCGATCTCCCTTACCTCCTCTGCCTCATCTTCGAGTTCGTCCACGCCCTCCTCGCCTTCCCCTTCCTCCGTCATTTTCTGCTCCGTCTTCTCCCGGCCCCCGTAGAGCTCATCGTAGATCCTCTTCCGTTCTTTCTCCAGTTCCTCCTCGTCCATCTCGTCGGCCGCTTCGGTCTCCGGTTCATCGTCCATGTCCCCGAGAGCTTTCATCCGTTCCTTTCTCCTCCTGCGAACGACGAGGGCAATGACCACAAGGCATAGAACGATCCCCATGGTGGCAATGAGCGCGACAAACATAACGGATGAATCATCCTCCCCCCCCTTCTTCGGGTCCGTCGGGTGGCTGTCCTCCTCGTTCGGTACGCCGTCGCCGTCGATATCGGGATCCTCCTCGTCCACTATTCCGTCACCGTCCATGTCCCTCGCACGGACCCGGAAGTCCTTTTCCAGGGTGTCCACGTCGCCGCCGTCATCCCTCACGGTGAGGTTGAGCGTGTAATCACCTGTACTGTCGAAAACGTGATCTACGTACTTGCCGTAGAGAAATACGCTGTCCTCGCCATCGCGTCCCTTCAGCTCCCAGGTGTAGTTCACCACCTCGCCGTCGGGATCACTGGCCAGGCCCCCGTGGAACCGGGCCGTCTCGTTGACGTATACGTCCGGGACCTCGAAATCCGCCACAGGTGGATCGGTATGAACGTATATCGGAAAGGAGGACCGGCTGAACTCGCCGTCATCGTCGGTGACGGTAAGGTTGACCATAAACGTCCCGGTCCCAGCGTATGCACGGCGGACGTTGGCTTCGGACGAATTTCCCCCATCTCCGAAATCCCATCGATACGACAGCAACTCTGATTCGTCATCCGGGTCGGTGGTGCCGTCGGACGAGAAGGTGATCTCCTCTCCGGGCCGGACCTCGTACCGGCTAGCCGTGGCCGCCGCCACGGGGGGCAGGTTATCGACTAGAATGTGTTTCCACGTGCTCGCCCTGTAGGGGGCATATGCGAACTCGATGGTCAGCGAGACGTTCCGGGCTCCGTCGTCGTAGAAGCGCCATTCTATGTATTTGCCCGTTCTTTCCTGACCGCCGGGAAGGAGCCAGTTGTAGCCGTCCACGGCGCCGAGAGGGTCGAATATCACCGCCGACAGAATGTAATCGGTAGTCACGTTCCCCCGGATCGGCTCATGCAATATCTCGGCAGTGGGAATGGGAATGCCTATACTGATGCTCTGCCCGGTACTGACGTTGAATCCCGAATCATCCGTCACGGTGAGACGGACCTCGTAGTCCTTCTGTTCGATGTAGGTGTGATTCACCAGGGGCCCCTCGAGTGTCGTGCCGTCACCCATGTCCCACAGATAGGCTGTTATCTCCCCGTCGGGGTCGAGGCTGTCGCTGCCGTTGAACACTATCTTCTTGTGGCTCTCTGCTACCAGAGGCGCCGATATGGCGGGCACAGGCGGGGCGTTCACGTGCACATTCACGATCATGCTGTTGTTGAGAAGGTTGGTATTTATGACCCCCGGCGGAAGATACAGCACAACCGTTATGACGTGGTCCCCTGCGGCAAGGGCGATATCTTCCACGGGGAGAACGCTCTTTCCCGGTACGAGAAAAACGCTGTCATTCCTTATGCTCGAGATTATTCCACCGCTATCTGCCGAGATGCTGACGAACACGGGACCTATCTCGGTCTCTCCCGCATTGTGGAGCTCCATCTCGAGGTTCATATCCGCTCCTGCCGTCGGGAGCTCCGGTATGACCAGGAATCCGCCCGGGGATATGCCGATATCGGCGTACCTGAGCGGCAGATGCCACATCCGGACCTCGCTTATGCACGGCGAGACGGTCCTGTCATTTTCGTTTCCAAGCAGCCCCACCTCGATCCTGACGTAGCGCCTTGGAGTGTGGAAGCCCGTATAACCGAAGATGGAATCGGTATCCCGGGCAATGCTATTCCAATCACCCCATGAACTCCCGTCATCCGAGGAGCTTGTTCTTACGTTAACGTTGCATTCCTCGTACAACGGCCAATCGCCCAGCACCTCTATCTGCCAGCTGGCAGCGGGGACGGGACCGAGGTCGATGGTTTCGAAGGTCACGTTACCGAAAGAAGTCCTGTTGGCCGACCTGAGCGTGATGTTGTCCACGATGAGGGAATAACGATGGAACGGGACCTCCAGCTTGTTGTTGTGGGTGAATACCTGGATGTGATCGAAGCTGGTCCTGTCCAGCTGGGAAATATCTATGACAATGTGATGCCATCTTCCAGGCAGCATGCCGGTGCGGGTGTACCTGCCAATCCTGTCGTACCAGCTTCCGCCCTGGAATCCCAGCTCGACGTAGAAGTTGTTGAGGCTCATCCCCTCCACCTTGCAGTCGAACTCGAAGAGGTCGTAGTCGCTCCAGTCGGAGAGCGGAAAGGAATTTCGCTGCACCCGGCAGTTGTAGAGCTGCGATTGGTTCGTATCGTCCCTCCAGAAACTGAGGTTCAGCGCCCCCGTGCCCTCCATGTGCTTTTCGGGCGAGGTCTCCACAGTGATGCTGGAGCTGAGGCTGGGCTGATTGTTGGGGAACCATCCCCCTGCGCTGTCGCAGTCGTACAGAGGAAAGGCTTCCTCCTCCATGGCCAGCTCGTAGCCGCCATCCCCGTACCAGGTCTTCGCAAGGCCCTCCGAAGCGGATATGCCCTCCTGGCCGTAATGCTCTCCCGATCCGTGGTCGTCCCAGGGCCCCGGACCGCTCCTGGTCCCGTTCAGGCGATGCAGCCACAGCGAGGTGTCGTCATCCCGCTGGCCCAGAATGGCCCTTGCGATGTACTCGCGCGCCCCGTACAGCAGAGTATCGCTCACTTCCATGGGATTGTCATGCTCGAACTCGGATGCGGGCTGGATGACCCTCGCCAGGGCCTCTGCGCTATCCCTGCCGAAGAGCTCGGAATATCGCAGCAGATATTCGTAGTCCTCCAGGCCGTCCCGGGTCAGTTCGAGCCTTATGCTTATGATGATGTCGTCGTCCATGCCGATGGTGCTGCCCGGATACAGCATATAGCCGTTTCCATTGGCCCCGGAGCCCTGCCATGGGTCGTTGTTCACCGTGTTGTAATTCCAGTAGTTCATGCCCCAGTGTTCGACACCATCCACCCGCTGGTTGAAGGAATGCCAGTACAGCGAGCGCAGTCCCATGCCCGGATTCGATATGCCGCCCCCGACGTTGTACCACCAGCATTTTTCTCCCAGTACCTGGCGTATTGCGGCATCGTTGAGATGATACTGCGTATGCGGTGCGTCCCAAATCTCGCCGGTGCCGTAGAGCGGCGGCTCTATGCTCTTCGTGATAATGTGTTTCATGTCGGGGGCGTTGGCGTTGATGATATCGTCGAGGTCCCGCTGGAGGGAATAGGGGGGATGAGAATGGGGGCTGCCGCAGGAGCGTGTGTATGCGTAGGGCTCGTCGCAGTAGTAGAACACACACCTGTCGAGCCACCCCCTGTCCCGATAATGATCCGCCACCTGCTCTATGTACTGGCCGATGACATTGGTGTAATCGGGCGTCGGCGTGTACGGAGGGTCGGAGAAATCGTACTCGTCCCTGTCCCAACGTATCGGATTGTAGCCGGAGATGGGGAACTCGAACCGGGATATGTTCAGCTCGTTCATGTAGTACTCGAGGATGGGATCGCTGCGGGTAAAATCAACCGTTACGTCGTGCTGGGCGTCCACGGAGAAATCGTTCCCCCAGGGCTCGATGGTGCACAGCTTTCCGGGGGTTATGCGGTGGGATTTGAATTTTCCGTAAACGTTCTTCATGAACTCCACGTGCTCGGCATCGAGGTAATTGAACGGATAGTAGGAGTAATACGAGCTTGAAGACGATTCGAACCACGTTCCCAGAGATGGATTTTCCGGAAGGACGAAATCCCATATCTCGATCTCCAGTCTGCGGGAGACCTCCGAGCTCGACTGGGTGAAGGTGATGTTGGAAACATACGTGCCGGCCGGAGCGTCCGGCGGAGCGTAAACCGTCACCCAGATGGCGCTCGTCGTATCGCTAGCGAGGTCGATGTCCCATGATAGCGATTCCGGATCGCCCGTGTCCGGATCGTCCACTCCCATGTAGTCGGGTTCCATTGGCACCAGGGGATCCGGGTATATGCTGCCGGCGTATTCCACGCTGTAGAGGCTGAAATTGCCTGTAGCCAGTTTCGAGGGCCCGAGAGGTTGATGAATGGTGACGGTCTCGGAGAGGTCCGTGGCTGGTCTGAACGCCAGCTGGAAAGACTCGTACTCGTTTCGCGCCAGGGAGATGCGGATGGTGTTCCCGGCGGCGGACCATACGGGAGTCTCGCTTCCGGGGGTGGAGTTGGTCTGCAGTTTGTTGGTGGAAGTCTCGGCCCAGAAACCGTCGTCCAGAAAATCCCTGTTGGCGGCGAGGGATCGTGAGTGCGGGTTTTCATTTTGTTCATTTTGGGTGGATGATGTGCCCGGGATGATGGAAGATAACAGAAGTGCCAGTACAGTTAGCAGAATCAGCGGCCAACGTGGGAGGGATATGTCCGCCAACGAACGCGATACTGATGTATGGCTCACTCCACGGGTCATACTGTGTTCCATATGGGCATCATCCCGATCCTGAGATTAGGGGGATATTAGTGTATCGAAGTTGGGTAGTGTTGCATCATTGGGTTGGGGATATATATTTAATATTGTGTCATTACCGGTTATGGGAGATGTTGCTCCAGGATATTGGGATTGGGAAGATTGCTGAGTTTGTTTCATGACCGCATCGAAGGAAGCGATGTTGCTACGGCATCGCAGCCACATGAGAGTAAAGGTGAGAACGTGACTGTAATATCGGCCATAGGAAATACGCCCCTTGTGGAATTGAACCGGCTGAACCGCGATCCAAAGGTACGAATATTCGGCAAGCTCGAGGGCTGCAATCCTGGGGGCTCCATCAAGGACAGGCCAGCCTATTACATGATACGGAACGGGGAGGGATCGGGGGAGCTGACCGCGGATAAGACCATACTGGAGCCTACCTCGGGAAACACGGGCATCGCAATCGCCATGATAGGGGCGGCAAAGGGCTACCGGGTGAAGCTGGTGATGCCTAAATGCGTCAGCATCGAAAGGCAGAGGATACTGGAGTCCTTCGGGGCCGAGATAGTGCTGACGCCGGGGTGCGAGGCCACCGACGGCGCCATCATGGAAGCGCATCGGATACTTGAGGAAGACCCGTCGAGATATTACATGCCCAACCAGTTCGAGAATCCGTACAACGCCATGGCGCATTACGAGACCACGGGACCCGAGATATACGAGCAGATGAAGGGAGAGCTCGACGTCTTCGTGGCCGGCATGGGTACCACAGGTACGCTGATGGGGGTGTCGAGGTACCTTCACGAGAGGGATCCCGAGATAAGGATAATCGGTGTCGAGCCCACGGTGGGGCACGCCATACAGGGCCTCAAGAACATGAGCGAGGCCATAGTCCCGAAGATATTCGATCCGGCACTCATCGACGAGAGGATCATCGTGGAGGATGACGAGGCCTTCGATATGGCCAGGAGGCTTTCCACCGAGGAGGGTATATTCGTGGGCATGTCCAGCGGTGCGGCCATGGCGGGGGCTCTACGTATTGCGGGGAATATGACGGAGGGCAATATCGCGGTGATACTGCCGGACCGGGGAGACAGGTACCTGTCAACCACGCTGTTCAGGTCGATTTGCGCCAAGTGTCCGCCTTGATCTTGTAACAATTTGTTTTTGGGGTGCTGCCGTCCCAAGCCCCCGCCCACCGACTCCGCTGGCCCCGCCCACTCCCCGCGGGGCCTGCTCGTCGGTGTTGATAAAAGTGATTAGGTTAGTGGAGATTCGGTATGTGGGTTGATTTTTTTCCTTTTTTGGTATCGGGCGTGCAATCACTTCGCTCGCACGCCCTCCTACCTTAAGAGAGCGTATCTAACGATCGTATTGTTATGAGATTCGTCATCTCGTTTCCAGATATTTCTTTATCCCGATGCCAGAAATGAAGAAGAATGGATGATCAATTATAGCGCCCAATTCCGTTCGATCCGGCGAACATCTAACCGAACAGCACGTCGAAGATGTCCATGCCATCGAATTTCTCATTCTGGAGTATGTTTATATTGTACAGTTCGGTGAATCCGCATTTCAAGCAGGAAACAGATATGAACTTGTTGTGTTGAATGTCCAGGAGTTTGGAAAGACCCGTTCCGGTTGTAGCTATCTCAATGGCCTTGCCGCCCTTGTTCCCGCACTTGGCGCAGACGAATTTCTCCCCCATTTTTTTCTCGAACTCATCCATCTCAAATGGGTACATATCATACACCTGCCTTTTAAAATCAACGATTGTTGAATTACCACA
>CAYRFL010000045.1:0-31674 GCA_964423515.1 uncultured archaeon | reverse complement strand
TAATATCTTATTTCGAGATTTTGCTAATAAATGATTTATGATCACCACACTTGAGATCATTTCTTTTTGGTTTTTGGTTTTGCTTTCAATGTTTTTGCGTATTCTAAACTAAGAGCCAGATATTCTGTTAGCTCATCAGTTCTCTCCAATAGATCATCCGGAACGCGGACATATTCCTTCATAATTGTGTTATAGGTTACAAATAATTCTGTTTCATATCTTTCAATGAATTTCTCCCTGTTTTCTTTGGAGAGCCGGAGTCCGACAGAGCCGCTTTTATTCAGTTGCGTGAACATGTTGCCGTTCAGTTTCGTGTAGGGGACCGTATCCCCCCTTCTCACGATCTCCGGAATTGATGCTATGAGCCTGTCGTAGAGGTCTATCTTTTCCTGGGGCGGGTAGGTTTTCTTTTTTGGCATATTTTAACCTCTTTGGTCAAAGATATTTTCGGAGATTATTAACCCCTTTTCAGCTATAAAAACATGAGCGCCGAACTCTCAGATCAAAGGACTATAATATTGAACGGTCGTGGAAGAGTGAAAACGATCTGATCTTTGCTGGGGTTAAAGTCATAATTGAGATCAGCACCTATTCACCCCCAACTTTTAAGTATTTTCAAAAATACTCTGCCTCAAGGTGATAATATGAAATTAGGGATTTTTTCGGTAAGTTTGTCCGTAAAGGACATTCATGTTTCAAAAGCGTTCTATGAAAAGCTCGGTTTTGAATTCTTTGGTGGTGAAATCGAGCAGAACTGGGTCATTATGAAAAATGACAAATGCATAATCGGCCTGTTCCAGGGAATGTTCGACAAGAATATGCTAACATTCAATCCGGGCTGGGACGAGAACGCAACGGAACTCGACTCGTACACCGATGTGAGAGATTTACAAAAGCAACTCAAGGAAAATGGAATCGAACTTCAATCGGAAGCTGATGAGAGCACAACAGGCCCTGCAAGTTTAACATTAGTGGATCCCGACGGAAACCCCATCCTTCTCGATCAGCATATATAATCAAAGGGAGTAGGATAGATGCGTAGTAAAGCCAGGACGGTAAGTGAATATTTGGGCGAACTCCCGGAGGACAGGAAAGGAGTTATCAAAAAACTTCGTAGGATCATCAAGAAGAACCTGCCCAAGGGTTTCACGGAGGAAATGTCATACGGTATGATCGGATTTGTCGTCCCCCACAGCAAATACCCGCCAGGTTATCATGTCTCGCCGGACCTGCCCCTGCCGTTCGTGTCACTGGCATCGCAGAAGAACAATGTATCTCTGTATCATATGGGCCTTTACAACGATGAAAAACTGATGGAATGGTTCAAAAAGGAATTTGCCAGACAGTCCAAATTAAAACTTGACATGGGAAAGAGCTGTATACGGTTTCGCAACCCTGAAAAGATCCCGTTCGATCTTATCGGGGAACTTATGCAGAAGATCACAGTTGATGAGTGGATATCGGCTTATGAAAAAAGCATAAAGAAGAAGTGATAGAATGGAAAAACGGACCAAGGACAACCCCTGGAAACTGAAGACCCCGCCAGGGTCCAGCCAATATGAGATTTACATCGAAGAGAAGGACGATGTGGAGGTTATAATGTGCGTTGTGGGCTCCACAAAGCTCTGGTATGACATCAGGGCCATCGAAGACCTTCACGAAATGCTGAAAAAGCATGGAGACTGGATGCTCCTGGGAAGCAAGGACGAGAAGGCCGAGGCGAAGCCGGACACAGTGGAATACTGGGCCAGGTCCCCGGACAACCCCCTGGGCGGCTGGTACGGAATGAGGAAAGGCTACAGAGGAAGGTTCGCGATGTACATACCTCCATTGATGGAGGAACTCGGCCTCGCTGAAGTAGAGCATCAGAAAAGGAACAATCGGATACGGGTGAAGAATTGACTTTCTGGGACGACCGTAAGAATGTCAATGAATACATTGAAATGGCCCGGGGCTTCGACGGAGCAGAACTGATTGAGATCCTAAAGAACCATCTAGCCGGGGGAAGAACGGTTCTGGAGCTTGGCATGGGGCCGGGAAAGGACCTTGACATTCTTGGCCGTACCTACCAGGTTACCGGCTCCGATCACTCACAGGTCTTTCTGGATATGTATACTGAGACCCACAAGGATGTTGACCTGCTCAAGCTGGACGCTGTCACTCTTGAGACCGACAGGACCTTTGACTGCATTTTCTCCAACAAGGTTTTACAGCATTTGACAAGGGATGACCTTTCCACCTCGTTCAAGAACCAATCAAGGCTTATGAACGAGGACTCCATCCTATTCCACGCCCTCTGGTACGGGAATAAAGAAGATGAGGAGTTCAATGGGTTGAGATTCGTTTACTACACCGAGGAAACGCTAAAAGAGCATATACGGGATTACGAATTAATCGATTTCAAAACATATACGGAAATGGAAAAGGACGATTCCTTTTATGTGATTTTGAAGAAAGAATGATCCGATGGAGAGATCCGATGCAGATCACCAAAACCCTCTACGTTGTGAAACGCTCAGAATGGCGCCAGTGGCTTGAGAAGAACTTCGAACATGAGCCGGAGGTCTGGCTTGTCTTTCCCAAGAAGAGTTCGAAAAGACCCCGGATCTCCTACAACGACGCCGTGGAGGAAGCCTTGTGCTTCGGCTGGATAGACAGCATCATCAAGTCACTTGACGAGCAAAGCAGCGCACAGCGTTTCTCACCCAGAAAACCAAACTCCAACTTCTCACAGACCAACATTGAGCGCCTAAGATGGCTCCTTAATAACGGTCTGGTCCATCCTTCGATCCTGAGTATCGCGAGAAAGATCGTCAAAGAGAAGTTCGTTTTTCCCGAAGATATTATAAAAGCAATAAAAAAAGATAGGAAAGCCTGGAATAATTATCAAAAATTCTCTGACACCTATAAGAGAATTCGTATTGCTTATATCGAGAGCGCAAGAAAACGACCGGAAGAGTTCGAAAAACGGTTAAGGAATTTCATCAAGAAGACAAAAGAGAATAAGATGATAGGATTTGGAGGGATAGAAAAGTATTTTTAGATCTCCATTTTATCATTTCCATGAAAAATTTCTCATCTCACCGTGATGGATCGCCCAGTTCCTTGTTTAGCATCACATTCTGCTTAACGAAATCCATAATTGCACTTTTATCTATGTCCTGCATACTGTTGATCTTGATATGCCGCATCTTCGCACCGGACCCTTCCAGCAATCCTTTGGGGTCCTCCAAATGTGCACCACGCCAGAAACCTATGTTAACATGGTTCTTGTGCGCCTTGATAAAACAGAAAGGCCCATCGGAATTCCAGAAAACAGGCTGTGCCCATTTAATACCCGAATTTTGCTTTGGAGCAGCTTTATTTACAATGGACATCAATTCCTTGACAATGGTCCCCTTGTCTTTTTCCAGGTCTTTAATGTAATCGTCTATGGTGTTATATTTCCCCACGTTATCACCAGGTACGAATTGATCTTTTTTACTTATAAGTCTTTTTAACGGATGAATTGGCGAAATTCCTCCATCGAGGAACGATGCAAAAACTATACAGGACTGACATTAATGGCGATTTGACAACTCTCGTCGTCTTGAATCCCTTCCCGCCCGCAGCCTATTCACCTATTGATGAAAACCGCATGATCTGCCATGCTAGCTTGGTCGAACCTCGGCGTTTTCGTTGGGCTTACCTTCGAAGCGCTACCACTCTCTTCCATCCTTGCGTTATGACCCGACCTTGTAAAATTAGGGACCGTGGCCCTTGCGGCTGGATTTTATATATTTGTAACGATAGAATACCATAACGGAGGGGATGGTAGGGAGGAATCGGGAGGGAGAGGGGTTATGTGAAGGTAACAAGGAGCATTTGTTCAACCGGATAAAGAATTTAAAACGGAATCGGCCCCTACAAGCCCTCAGGGCTTTACTCGAAACGAGTGGGCTGTGCCCACGGACGATGCGAGCATCGCAGTTTGATTCGGGGGGCATGTTCACCCCTGCCGACACATCGGATATGAACTCCAACCAGCATGGGTATTTCCTTTTTGGTTGGTAGAAATGGGATTGTGCATTTTCGATGAACAAACGCCCTTGTGAGATCATCTCGATATGATCCGGATCGAGGCGGATTATGGCGGATCGGCAGGACGGCAATAAATATGAGAATGATCCATCAAATGGAATCAAAATGGATATAAACAGTATTGTGCAGATGTTTTCGACATTTCTCGCTGTGACACATTACACGTATGATATATCGCCGGTTCCCTGTCGGTAATGCACAGATGAGATATGTCTGATGCTGGATATACCGATCATACCAATGGGGCGTTGATTTCGTATCTCCATCAACCGGTAACTGGAATAATATCTCTCCAAATAAGCCTCGCGTTCAGTCCTTGAACATATACTGGAACGGTGTTTTCCCCTGCTTGTAGATCCTCTGATATCTCACTTCATCAGCTTCCCTCAACCGTTTGAGCGACATGGTGACAGACCCACAGGTAACATCCATCGTATTGCTGATCTCTCTCGAAGTGAACCATCTGTCGGGGTGGTCTTCGAGAAACTGATATACTTCCTGTTGTCCCATGTGCTCACCAATAGGGTAATGCATCCGCCCTTATTGTATTCTACCCTCATTTCTCCATGCGGTCCTTGGATCGTGGGCTGCGGGGCTCCGGGAGATCGCGGGGACGTATGGCAGAACGGACATTGATTCCAACTCGCGCCCGATTCCTCCATGCAGAGGGGACGTATCTATCCCCCTTCTTCCGGACGGTCCGGGCGGGAGATGAGCGTTGGAGCGGCTGCCGGAGAAGATGTCAGGCCAGCGGAAGGGTCCCGACAGGCAGGGTCCGATATGATTTTATCGCCATTCCCCGCTCCAACGGTCGACCTTCGAGGAAGCAGCGCTTCCAGTTGTAGCTTGAACGCATCATACCATTGCTTTCCCAGCTTATTGTTGAAACTGAACGGGGCGGAAAGCCTGTTCTTCCTTCGGAAATACATCAGAGCGAACAGAATGAGCTTGAGGTTTTCCGGTCCGAAATCGTCCTCCGAAACCTCAAGGTCCTTCCTGTTGCCGCCGATATATATCGTCATGTACCTGTGCTTGCCACCGGACCTGCCAGAGTACCGAACGATGTTGAGGTAGACACCTATTTTACCGATCTCCTCCCAGGGGATAATTTCTTTGTTCCTGCCAGTTGTCAACTGGACCTTTTCTTGATCGATTAGAATCTGTCCAAAAGAGGCCCATTTCTTCAAGAATCTGACGCCTATGATCAGGAAGGGAACAACGAATAGCATGGCAAACAGACCATTAACATATTCCTTCCTGATTACGATAACCATCAATCCTCCTCCAATGATCAAGGTGATCACGAATATCATTGCGATTATGGCCGCCATTTTCCAGAATCTTACCATCCTTGCAGTGAATACGACAGGTGCTTCACTGATGGTAGGCACCGACCTGCGTCGATGGTACGAGTAGGCCAGCAGAAAAACGGTCCAACCGACCACCCATATAATAAAATACAATACGAAAAAACATACGGATGGGAACAGGACCAGGAGTGCTGGCAGGACAATATACACAATGACGGCCATGGCTACAAGGGCGATGGTCCAATTCTTGGTACTCATAGACCTTCTTGCCGTATCCCGGTTAATGAGGGTCAGCATGCCCGCCCCGAAGACGATAGAAAAAAGGACCACGCCACCCAATATCATGCAACCGCTCGTGGACATTCCATCGTCCCCTTCATCGCTATCGTTCTGTGCGGAGACCGCCCCCGAAATGAGAATTAGGACCAGCATCAGGACGAGAAGGGACATGTAGGAGGGAAGCGTCTCTTTCCGGGGTGGAACCATTTACCTCACGCCTCGGTGAAATCATCTGTAGCTATATAATTATATCATGATCACATCTGTCCGCATGCTTATCGGATGAAACCTCGATACGCCCTGTAAAAACCCCAAAATCGGTAACAGATACTTATATCATGACGAATATCAATCCGTCCGTCATTAGCCTTTAAAGCGCTTCACGGACCACGAACACGGCGGCGGTGAATGAGATGAAAGCACTGGAGACCGGAAAGAAGAAGAAATGCCAGGAGAACCTGGAGATCGTACAGGATCTCATCGACGCCTGCGAAAGGGTCGAACAGGACGTCCGACCCGAAAAGGAGATGCTATCCCGGGCCAACGACCTCATGAAGAGGGAGGACTATAACGAGGTCGAGAGGCTCCTGGAGAAGATGAACCGGACCCTGAGGCACAAGACGAAGACATCCATCATCCGCGAATCCGTCAAGGCCCTTTCCGGCTTCCGGCGCCTGTGCCGCGTGGCCGGGGACCTGGACGTGTTGAAGAACAAGGACCGGGATCTCATGGAGAGCATCGAGGCCGATCGGAACTTCTCCATGTCCCTCGAGGACTGGAAGGGCATCTTCAACCGCTGCAACGACGGCATAGAATCGGTCAGAAGGGTGCTTGAGGACGAGTACAGGCATAGAATGAACGAGATATCCGATGCGCTGGAGATGGGGGAAGAGTACGACATGGAGGTCCTGGACGTGGACGTACTCCTCGAACTGGCCCGTGAAGAGCTGGACCGGAACGAGTATCTTAACTGCTATGACTTCCTGTCGCCGGCCATCGACGTCAACAAGAAGGTACTACAGACATACATCGGGTATGCCAATGAGATCCGGAAGGCGGAAAGGGATCTGAAGGCGTTCAAGGAAGAGGGGAAGCTGGTCGACATATCCCAGCTGGAGCAGCTCATAGAGCTCGCCAGGGATGCGGCGAAGGGCGGAGATTACGGCGGAGCCCTGGAAGTGGTGAAGAACCTGACGGGGCACATCGCAAGGTTGAGGGAATCGGGGGATGCCCGGGAGAGGATATCCAACCTTCGACTCCGGGTACTGGACCTCAAGGACATATGCCCCGACCACCTGGACAAGAGAGGCATCTTCTCATCACTGGACTCGTTCATCACAAAGGCAAAGGTGGAATACAACAGCGAGGAATATATTTCAGCACTGAGCATACTCGATGAGGCATCGGGGGAGCTGGAGAAGGTGGACAGACACGTGAGACGCGAATACTGCCTGTCCCTTCTCAACAAATGCCAGGAGCTCATCAAGGACGTGGACCTGGAGATCGATCCCGAATCCAAGAGGGCGGCAAGGATAAGGGAGAGCATCGAGATGGCCTACGAGCTCTTCACCATCGAGAAGTTCGGGGATGCGAGCCTCAAGGCCGAGCTGTGCTACGACCAGATACGCACCCTCCTTCGGGGTGAGGGGGAGAAGTACATCTCCGCCAGCGCGGGGAAGCTCGAGAAGCTCCTCGACGGTCTCAGGGAACACAGGCTCGACACGCCCGAACTTGACGAGCTGTACGAGCGTTTCGAAACACTCCGGGCCAAGGGCAACTACCTCAAGTGCAAACCGCTGGTGACGGAGCTGGAGGACAAGGTACACATTCGCTACCGCAACTTCATCAACAGGAAGCTCGAGGCAATCAAGGACAAGATAGAGCTCGCCGTGGACCTGGGCGACGAGATAGACGAGCTTACCTCGGGCCTCATCATCGTACAGGAAAATTTCGATAACAGGAACTACGAGAAGTCCCTGGAGATACTGGACCGGGTAACCGAGAAGGTGGACGCCAAGAACACCGAGATCATCTCCATCAAGGAGGACCTTGCCACAAGGCTGAAGAAGGCTACCGACACCCTGTCGGAGATGACCCGGAGAGGGGAGGATGTGGAGGGGCTGTTCAAGGCCCTGGAGAACATCGAGAGCCTGGTGGACGAGGGCAATATCGTGAAGGCCAGGAGAGTTTGCGACAAGCTCGATGCCGCCATATACGGTACCATCGACAATCACTTCCTCAATATAGACGTGCTGAAGACCGAGATGGAGGGCATGGGCCTCAAGACCGAGGGGATATTCGATAATCTGGTGGTGGGACGCCAGGCCCTGGCAAGGGACCAGTATTTCCTGGCGTATTCCATCGCAATGGACATCAAGGGTGCGATAAAGGAGCTTGAAAGGAGCCTTCTGGATCCTCCCGGGCCGGATTTCATGGCCGATGAGCCCGCCCCCCCGAAGACACCGGAGATGGAACCGGAGGAGGATGCGCGGGAGGTCCCGAGGGAGGTGTCCCTCGTTCCGGTGGGCCGCATTGAGGAGGAAGGCATACTGAAATCCACCGATGAACTGGTGAACATATCGGTTGGGGGACGCGAGCAGGCATCGGAGGGCGTGGGCCGGGGGAACGAAGAGAGCGGTGCGCCGGACATAGTGAAGATGGCCACGGAAGCCAAGGAGCTCCTCGACGTGCTCACCGGCAGGGGGGTGGACATAGGATACCTCGAGCGAGAGATAGAGCTGGCAATGAGGCACGTGGAGCTGGACGAGTGGGGAGAGGCGAGAAAGCACCTGGAGCTGTGCATAGAGCAGGCGAAGGAGGATCTGGCGGAGAAGGGATCCACGGAGGGCGTGAAGGAGCTTAGGGAGAGGATAGACCGGGGATTCGATACGCTGGCCAGCAAGGAGGGGAAGGGCATAGTGCTCGGGAAGGCGAGAAAGGCACTGGAGCGGGCCAACTTCCAGATGAAGATGGGGGATATCGACGGGGCAAGGTCATCCCTTCGAGAGTTCGACCTGGTGCTGGAGACCAAGGAAGGCCAGTACGAGGATCTTGTGGATGAGATATCGCACATACAGACCAAGCTGTCGCAGCTAATGCGGGAGAACGTGGACGTGGGATTCTCGCGGAACCTCTTCGACAACATCAAGACCCTGACCCGGGAGGGACAGTACACCAGGGCCCTGGACCTGTGCGAGCAGTGCAGGGACGAGCTGGCCAGAAGGGAGGAATACGTCAGGGAGCAGTCGAAGAAGGGACCCCAGATAGTCCCTCCGGCGGAGACGGCGGTGGGAGGCGGCGGGACCATGCAGTGCAACAACTGCGGCAGGATCCTCGATAAACCCGACAATTCATTCTTCGCAACCATCATATGCCCGGACTGCGGCGCTGTGAACCTGACCTGATCGGATTACGTGATCGGATCCCCGCCTCATGCCCTTTTTATGGTTACACCGTACCTTTCGATATAATCACTGAACCTATCAACGATCTCCTCAGGATCGAGCCCGAACTGCTCGGGCCCGTAAACGTGTTTTCCCGGCTTGTCCTTCCTCGGCCGGTGGAGGTACGCCTTTACCGCCTCCTTGGCCTCCTTCCCGTGGGGCAGCCCGAAATGCTCTTTTATCCGTGCCACGGCTCCCGGTATGTCCTTTATGAGCGCATCGAAATTGATGTCGTAGAACCGGTCGCTACCAGTACGGTCGCGGATACGCTGGGCCTCCTGTACCGTGGCGTGAAAGCGGTCCTCCATCAATCGGCCCACCAGCTCCATGTCTATGCTGCCGAAAAATAACCTGCGGGCAAGTCCCATTAGACTGGAGAACGATGCGATGCTCATCACCGGATCGCGGTGGGTCCATACTATGCAGGCATCCGGGAACACACGAAGGATGGGCTCGAGGTTCCACAGGTGGGAAGGACACTTCAGGACCAACCGCTCCGTGGGAACCGCATGGGCCTGAACCTGCAGCATGCGCTTGTACTCCCGGAACACCCATTCCCGGTCCATCTCCATGAGCCAGCGGTTCCAATCGTGTAATCCTGTGGCTATGTCGGTGTTGGTCAGAACCAGGGTGTTCGCCAGAAGGAGCCAGCATTCCTCCCGGGAATCCACCTCCACGTCGTGGGCGGCGCTCATCTCGGGAACCGTCGCCTTAACGAGGCGCAGCGGCAGGTCGATCCTGCGTATGCGCAGCTTTCGGTCGCGTTCCGGGTCGTCCGAGAGGGGATACGGCGTGGCCATCTCCCAGAGCCGCAGCGCTCGGAATCCCGGTCCCTCGGCGAGCACGTTCTGAAGCAGCGTCGTGCCGGTACGGGGCAGGCCCACAACGAACAGGGGCGATCGGATGGAAATGTCCTCCACCTCGGGGTGCTTTCTGATGTATTCCTCGATGCGGAGGCGGTTGACGGCGGTGCGGTACGCCAGAAAATTGATACAGGTCTTTCCCAGGGACGTTATCTCGATCTCCCGGGCATTCTCTATGAGCCTGTCCAGCACATCGACATATCTATCGCTGCCGAGGTCGTCCAGTCCCGTGCGCTTCCTGGCCCTCCGGATTATTGAGTCCCGGTCCAGGTCGAGAAGGGTGAGTCCCATCTTTCCCCCGAGGCCTACGAGGGTATTGGCGAGCTTCACGTGCGGCTGGGAATCGGTCCGGTGGACAGTGTACTGAGGCTCGTCGGTCATGGAATTAGTAGATAATGTGTAAATACAAATAGTTACGGACGTTTTTTTTCCCAAACACCTATTTTCAGTTTTTCACCATCATCCCGTCATGCGCGATCCCGAATCCTCTTTCAAACACGTACTCCCTCTCCGGTCCCTCACGGTTCACCGGGTTGGTGTGATTGATGTGCGTGAATATTATCTCTGTCCGGGCGTCTCCAAGCAGTCGGACCGTGTCGGATATGGGCGGGTGAGGGACCTCATCGTATCTCGGCAGTTCATCCTTCGAGTAGAACGTGCCGTCGAGGAGCGCCGTGTCCACGGAGCGTATCTGTTCGAGCACGGGCTCCGTCCAGAAATCGATATCCGGCAGGTACAGGAGCCTTCTTTCGGCCTCAATGATGTATCCCACCGTATCACCCCGCTCGTTCCGATGAGGGACCGATACCGGTGTGAAGCGAAAAACGTCGGCCTCGTGTTCGATGCCGTCATATACTTCCACGACAACTATGTTCCGGCGCTCTACCAGAGCATCGTACGGATGGTTCTCCGCCAGGAAACGGGCGACGGCCGGGGTGCAGTACACCGGCAGTTCCCGCACGTTCATCACCTCCTTTCCCAGGTGCCACAGTCCGTGGATATGGCCGAGGTGAGCGTGGGTTAGAATGATACCGGCGAGCTCCGGCTCCCCCCATCCGTGAAACCTGCCGATGTCCGCGATCATCTCCAGCTGATACTTGAGGTCCGGAGAGGCATCGATGAGCAGGAACGAACCTTTCGTTTCGTCAAGAACCGCTACGGAGGGTGCGTATCTCCGATATCTCTCGTCGGACCTCGCCCTCCGGCAGTTCCCGCAGGCGCAGTCCGCCTGGGGAACACCGCCGTCCTGCCCGGAGCCGAGTACCACGAGTTTCATGGAATTACCATTCCCATTCGAGATGAATTACTTCGTGTCCACCACGGGGAACGGGGTGGACGAATTGGTAGAAAAACGGATGAATACCATTCCGGCAAAGCCCTCACTTCGGCCTCGGGATCGGCTGCTGCGGGGCGGCGTAGGGGGCGGGATAGGGGGTCATGTACATGGCGGGGGCCCCCATCTTGCCCGTGACGGAGTTCAGGTGGCCCCAGAAATTGTAGGCATAGCTCTTGGCCTTGTCCTCACTTGGAATGGGAGTAGAAGCCCAGCGCCAGGGCGACGGGCCAGAAGAAGATCCCGAGAAGTATGATCCCTGTGATACCGCCCGAGGTGATCTTGGCATCGAACGTCAGGTTGAAATAGGTGTTCTCGCCGTCGGTATGGGATGTGAGGGTGAACCGGGGTTTGATACCCATCTCATCGTAGTAGCTCTCCCCCCGGATCTCGTACGGCGAAAGTTGGACCACGTGGAATCCCCAGCGGGTCCAGAAGTCGATGATATGCGGATTGATCTTCTCGAGGTCCGATGCCTCGTATCTCATTCCCTCACGCCTATCGAACATGATCTCACCATACGATGAATGTGCTGTGACGGATCATACTATGAACTCGCAGGTCAATACCCGGACCTACTCGTAGTTCTCCTCGTAATAGGTCTTGCCGTCGGTTGTTATGAGAACGTCGCCGCTGGCGAGTGTGTTGCCGTATTCCATCATCTCGATAACCTGGAACTGGATCTCGAACTGTTCGGGATCGATGCCTATGCGCTCTGCAAGGGCCTTGCTGTCCACGGGATTGAAATCATTTTCCTCCGAAATCTCGTAGAACGCGGCGATAAGCTCGTCGCGTATGCGGATGTTCTCGTTTATGTTATCCACGTCGGACAGCTCCTCGTGCTCCACCATGAGCATGCCCTTCAACTTCAACTCAACCGTACCTTGCCCGAAATCCACCTTCACGCTCTCGCGTTCCCAGAGGAAGTCGATGACGCCGTTAACGTCCCCGGGTTCCGCATCCATGACCTCCGCCAGGGCCGACTTTTCCATGCCGCTCCCGCCGTCGAAGAAGTCCTCGTACAGTATTCCCAGCACCTCTGCCTTCAACCGGTTCCTCAGTTCGATGTCCATGCCAATCATCTCTCCAGTGCGAATTCGCGTATGAATGGAGGTAATTATCATATAAATAGGTTTACGGATTATCGTTCGATGTGGAGGAATTTGACGTTGTGAGAAGGGAAATGTACTTGGCTTGCCTGGAAATGCAACCTCACTGACGCTCAATAGAGTGAGTGCGCCCACGTTGTTCAGGGGTATCCGGGACACCCCCGCACCCTAGGGGCTTACCCACTTTTCCTCGTCGTACCGTTCGGGTGAACGTTACACTACGAGGCATCGGATGCCCATAATGTTCCGGGGCATTATGCCCATGCATCCTCGGGACGTTACCCTACGGATGAACCGGTACCCTCGGCCATCTTACCTGTTGGACGAGACATGAATCTTGCCATGTCGGCAGGTATGCCTAAGGGTAACGCTGCGGGCGAATCGATTGTGCTATTCGGACAACGAGCACCGTGCCATCTGTGTTCGATGTCATCATTCTGAAAAGGCAAAACACAAAACATCAGAATATATACCATGCCTTCGATGTGGGATCGGGTATGAAAATGTTCAACGTTCTCATCACGTGCCTCGGAAATATCTGCCGCTCCCCCACCGCGGAGCATCTTATACAGCACCGCCTCAAGGGACATCCCCTGGCCAGAACGGTCAAGATATCCTCCGCGGGCCTCATCAATCCCGGAAACATGGCCGCAGCCCCCGTCCGCAGGATAATGGGCAGAGAGATGGGTATAACCTCCATCGACTGGCACCGCTCGCGTGTAGCCACACCCGACATGCTGGAACGACAGAACCTGGTGCTGCCCATGGGCATCTACGAGATGAACGGGATACTGGACATCCGGGACCATCCCCGCGTGCTCACGTACATGGACTGGATATACCGCACCGATGGTCAGGAGGTTGCGGACCCCTACGGTATGGGCGAGGAGGACTACCGAAAAATGGTCCTCTCCCTGGAGGCCACCGTGGATGACTTCATGGGCAAGCTCGAGGCCGCCGTCAGGAATTTACCTTGAACTTTTACCCTTACCTACTTCCCGTATCCCACGCTCAGGGCGGCTTTCTTGATCTCTCCCAGGGTCTCCGGGTCGCTGATGGTGGATGGTATGCTGTAATCGTCGCCGTCGGCTATCTTTCTCATGGTTCCCCTAAGCACCTTTCCCGAGCGCGTCTTTGGAAGCCTTGACACCACCACGGCCTGCCTGAAACAGGCGATGGGACCGATGTTGTTCCTGACGCTCTGTACCAGCTCCCCTATGATCTCCTCATCGTCCCTGTCCACTCCGGCCTTCAGCACCACGAAGCCCACCGGAACCTGCCCCTTCAACCGGTCGGCGGCCCCAACCACAGCGCATTCCGCCACGTCCGGATGCTCCGAGACCACCTCCTCCATGGCCCCGGTGGAAAGGCGATGCCCCGCCACGTTGATTATATCGTCCACCCTGCCCATGACCCAGACGTAGCCGTCCTCGTCTATGAAACCGCCGTCACCTGTGAAATAGTGGCCCGGGAAGGGGTCCATGTAGGTCTCCTTATACGCCTGGTCCTTCTTCCACAGCGTTGTGAAGTTCCCGGGGGGAAGCGGTAGTCTCGTGACGAATATGCCGTTCACCCCCGCCTCCACCTCGTTCCCGTCGCTGTCCACGACACGAAGGTCAGAGCCGATCATGGGCTTCGAGGCAGAGCCTGGCTTTACCGGAAAATACTCGAGACCCCTGAAGTTACCCGCTATGGCCCAGGCCGTTTCCGTCTGCCACCAGTGGTCCAGGACCGGCACTCCCAGGAGCTCGGTGGCCCACAGATACGTGTCGGGATCGGTACGCTCCCCGGCCAGGAACAGCGTCTCGAATCCGGACAGATCGTATTTTTCGAGGTGTTTGCCGTCCGGGTCCTCCCTCTTGATGGCCCGAAAGGCGGTTGGGGCAGTGAATAGCGCCTTCACACCGTGCTGTGAGATGACCCTCCAGAAGGCCCCCGGATCCGGCGTTCCAACGGGTTTGCCCTCGTACATGACCGTGGTGCAGCCGTGCAGCAGAGGACCGTAGATGATATACGAGTGACCCACCACCCAGCCCACGTCGGAGGCCGACCAGAACACGTCTCCCGGCTGCATTCCGTAGATGTGTTTCATGGTCCATTTCAACGCCACGGCATGACCGCCGTTGTCCCGGACCACACCCTTGGGGATTCCCGTTGTGCCGGACGTATACAGAATGTACAGGGGATCGTTTGCATCCACGGGTACACATTCCGCATCCTCCGCCTTTCCCAGGAGTTTCATCCAGTCCCGGTCTCCCCGGCCGTTGAGCTCGGCGGTAACCTCGGGCCGCTGGTAGATGACGCAGGTCCCCGGCTTGTGGGCGGCCAGTTCGATGGCACGGTCCAGAAGAGGTTTGTAGGGTATCACCTTGCTGCCCTCTATCCCGCATGAGGCGGCTAGGATCACGTCCGGCTCAGCGTCGTCGATCCGTATGGCCAGTTCCTTCGGAGCGAAACCCCCGAAGACAACGGAATGGACCGCCCCGATCCTGGCGCATGCCAGCATTGCGATCATGGCCTGGGGGATCATGGGCATGTATATGATGACGACGTCCCCCTTCTCTACTCCCAGATCCACGAGGACCCCGGCGAACCGACGGACCCTGTCGCGCATCTCCTCATAGGTGTATTTCTCCACGTTCCCGGTGACGGGGCTGTCGTATATCAGAGCGGTCCGCTCCCCGTTACCCTCCTTCACGTGCCGGTCGAGAGCGTTATGACATGTATTGAGCGTCCCTCCCTTGAACCAGCGATAGAACGGCGGATTGGAATCGTCCAGCACCCGGTCCCATTTCCCGTACCATTCGATCTCCTCTGCCATCCTTCCCCAGAACCGGTCCGGGGTCTCTATCGATTCTCTGAAAGCCTCTTCGTAATTCACAGAAATCCTCCCGCTGATGTCCGTTCTCCCAGGATTCTCATTCCTGGATGGATAAGCGAAAATATGCATTCCGGTTATGAATGTATCGCCTCAATGCGTTGATATGGATTATATCGTGATTCTCATATCTGGATCCGCATCACGTTTCGGATGATGCATGATTGCGAATTGTGGCGGGCATCTGTCCGAACGGGGAAAAACCTGGTGCATCACGGGCCTTGGGAGGCATCAACTTCCTCGTCCGGATGGTGAAAAAAAATCCGTGCGCCTCGGCAAAGGCCATCCCCCATTCCGTCATAATCCCATCAATCCCCGGTATTCCACCTCGGACCGCTCCCGTACCTCCCGGTGGATGTTCCGGCCCCTCGAATCGATGGTTACCATCGCAGGGAATCCCTCCACCTCGATCTCCCATATCGCCTCCGCCGTGCCGAACTCCTCCAGCAGATAAACACCACGGACCCTCTTCACGAAACCGGCGTACAGGGCCCCGGCACCGCCCACTGCGTTCAGATAGACCGCCCCCCGTTCCCGGCATGCATCCTCGGTCCTCCCGCCCATGCCTCCCTTTCCCAGGGCGCCCCGAAGACCGTATCGCTCGAATACCGCGGCCTGAAAGGGCTCTCCACGCATGCTGGTTGTGGGTCCCGCGGATAAAAACCTCCACTCCCCGTCGGTCCTAGATACCACCGGCCCGCAGTGATACAGTATCCCGCCCCGAAGCCTTTCCCCGAATTCCTCCCTGTTCTCGGCCGAGAGGTACGCAAGGGCCGCGTCCCGGCCGGTGAACATTGTGCCCGAGATCCCAATCTGGTCCCCCGCCTTAAGCTCCCTGACGGCCTCCTCGTTCGTGGGCAGTATAAGTTCAATCATAACTGATCTCACCGTCCCTGATGGTCATGGTCAGCCGCCGGAGTGCCCAGCAGCCGTAGGCCACCGTCACGAAGTAGCTGGCGGGATGCCTGTGCGGTTTTACGGCCTTCACAGCAAGTACGGTGGTCTTCCCTCCGAGACCCATGGGGCCGATCCCCAGCCGGTTCAGTTCATCCCGAAGGCCTCTTTCCAGCCCGTCCAGCCCGGTGTCCGGGTTCGGTTCATCCAAGCTTCCCAGTAGAGCCCTCTTCGCCCAGGCGTGGCCGGTCTCCCGGTCCCCTCCGACGGCAACCCCGATGACGCCGGGAGGACAGCCTCTTCCCTGGGCTTTCCAGACGGCGTTCAGCACGCATCGTTTAACGCCGTCGAGATCGCGGCCGGCGCCCAGTTCCGTGTCGGGCAGATCGTACTGGGCCGATACGTTCTCGGAGCCGCCTCCCTTTAAAAGAAGCTCGACCTTGAGATGATCCCTGCCCCACTGCTCGAAATGGAACACTGGAAACCCCGCACCCGTGTTATCCCCTGAATTTCTCCCGGTGGTGGAATCAACTGCATTGGGCCGCAGGTAGGACAGCACGGTGGCCCGGCGGACCGCCTGCAATACATCTTCCCTGAGAGCCGCCTGTGAATGCGATGCGGGATACGAGATCCAGAAGACCGGTGTACCGGTGTCCTGGCACAATGGCAGGACCCCCTCCTCAGCCAGCCGAACGTTCTGGAGCATCGCCCCAAGGGTGATCCTCGCCGTCTCCGGTTCCTCCGATGCACAGGCTCGCTCCAGGGCGGCCCTCACGTCTCCGGGAAGGACCGTGGCAGTCCTTCGGATCAGCTCCAATGTTGCCTTGACAATATGATCGGACATATCGTCTCCCTTGATGCCCCTCGAAATCAATAAAACTTTCCCAACGGTTTCCCCTCTGATCCTCAAATACCGGTCCGGGTATATCTTCTTCCACTGCTTTGCGTGTGAAGGCGTACCGGAACGGGACGGATTTACACATGGGCACTTCCGAAAGAGGATATGGACTATCGAATCCAATACGACCACTACAAACCCTGTAGAGCATAGCTCGCTCCTCGTTTACGCTCCTCCACCACCTGTGCCGGATTCTCATACATTCGATCGCAAAACGCCATACTTTTATAATGACCGAAGGGGATTAGCCGCTCTGAACGCGGAGGGGGCGCGGGCCGGAGACCGGCATGACGGGACCTGTCCGCCAGCGGGAGGCAGCTCCCCCCTGCGAGGTCGTGGGAAAATGGACGATGACACCGAAAAGAGCGCGGCTCCCGATGTGGAGCGCCTGCTGCGAAAGGCAAGGGAACCCTCCCTCAAAGGGGTGCCGTGGCACAGGCATTTTCATGGCAAGATAGAGCTCATCCCGAAATGCTCCGTGAGCTCCTTTGACGACTTCGCGGTGTATTACACCCCGGGGGTCGCCAGGCCCTGCCTTTCCATAGGAAATGACAGGGACGAGGTCAACGAGCTGACGAACCGGTGGAACACCGTGGCGGTGGCCAGCAACGGCACGAGGGTCCTGGGCCTGGGAAATATCGGCCCCTACGCCGGCCTTCCCGTGATGGAGGGGAAGGGACTCCTGTTCAAGTACCTCGGGGGAGTGGACGCGCAGCCCCTCATGATAGACACGGAGGACCCGGACAGGTTCATTGAGACCGTCAAGATCCTGGAACCCACATTCGGAGGGATCAACCTCGAGGACATACGGGTGCCTGATTGCTTCTACATCCTGGAGAGGCTGAGAGAGGAGATGGACATTCCCGTATGGCACGACGACCAGCAGGGTACAGCCAGCATACAGCTCGCCGGGACCATCAACGCCCTTGAGGTTGTCGGAAAGAAGATGGGGGATGCAAGGTTCGCCATCATCGGGGTGGGAGCCGCCAACATCGCCTACCTCAGGGTCCTTTCGAGATACGGTGCCCGGAGGGAGAACATAGTACTGGTGGATACGGGGGGGATAATCCATGGCGGCAGGGAGGACCTCGAGCACATGAAGGAGATCAATCCGTGGAAGTACGATTTTGCATCCACCACCAATCCCGACGGCATCACGGGCGGCATCAGGGAGGCCATGAAGGGGGCAGACGTCGCGGTGGCGGCCTCCGCTCCCGGACCCGGGGTGATAAGGAAGGAATGGGTGAGGGGTATGAACGATGATGCCATCGTCTTTCCGGTCGCCAATCCAGTACCGGAGATATGGCCCTGGGAGGCGAAGGAGGCCGGGGCGAGGATAGTCGGAACCGGCAGGAGCGACTTCCCCAACCAGATAAACAACTCGCTGGGTTTTCCGGGGATATTCAGGGGAACCCTCGATGTCATGGCCACGACCATCACCGACGAGATGGCAATAGCGGCGGCGGAGGCAATAGCGGAGACGGCGGAGGAGAAGGGCCTTAGCGAGGATTACATCGTCCCGACCATGGACGACTGGGAGGTGTTCATCAAGGAGGCGGAGTACGTCGGGAGAAAGGCCGTGGAGCAGGGATTGGCGAGGCGGAGGCTGTCGGCGTCCGAGATTCGCGAGCGGGCCAGGGAGACCATAGAGCTCGCAAGGAGCAAGACCAGGGTGCTGATGGAGAAGGGGCTCATCCCGGCGGCTCCCGGGGATCTGCCGCCCGGACAGATATGAACGATTCAACAGAAAAATAGAATCTCATTCGAATTCCACAAGCAGGTCTCCGTGCGCGACATTATCCCCTTCCCTGCAGTGTATCTTCCGCACCCTGCCGCTTCCCGCTGCCCGTAGCTCGTTCTGCATTTTCATGGCATCAAGCAGTACCAGCAGGTCCCCCCGTTCCACAGCGCCGCTCTCGACAACGGCCACCGAGAGTACGGTCCCCGGCATCGGTGCCACGAGGTTCTCCGCCCTCGGCGGGGTCGTCTCCCCGTCGGCCCGGGCACGGGAACCCGCCGTACGGAGGCACCGGCATGACCTTCCTTCAATTCCCGCCTCGTTGCCCGTTTCCACACCCACCTCGTATCCGGTCCCGTCCAGGAGTATGCGGAGGTTCAGATCATATGGTGAGCTGCCGGTGAGCTCGGATACCACCACGTCGTGTTCCTCGCCGTCGAGCAGCAGTCGGAACGTCACGTCTGGGCGTCTTCCCTTTCTCCCGGGCCTGTTCTCTGCGTCCTCGTTCATCGTGTTCACCGACGCGATCCGCCCACCCGCGGGGTATCGGGGCGACCGTTCATGCGCTCGATCCTGCCAGCCAAGGTCCATGGGTCCTTCCTGCCTCGATCCCCGGAGGAATTCCCGTACGAGTTCCTCGCTCTCTGGTGTAAATAGACCGAAACCGCGGCGGCAAGGAGCCGGAGCCGACCCCCTCCGCCCTCCCTCCGGTCCCTGCCTCCATCTTTCCGGATCTTGGATTCGTTATGCTCGGGATCCATCCGTTCACCGTGTCTTGGGCTGATTCTCGTTTGCCTAACAGGCCACTTGGCGGCTCACAGGGGTATGTTGCCGTGCTTCTTGCTCGGCCTGGACTCCCTCTTCGTGACCAGCGATTCAAGGCCCCTGATGCATATTTCGCGTGTCTTCGCAGGGTCTATTACGGCGTCGATATAGCCCCTGTTGGCGGCGATCATGGGAGATGCGAACCTATCGCGGTAATCCGCGATCAGGCCGTTTCTCCTGGCATCCAGGTCCCCCGCCTCCGCCATCTCCTTCCTGAACACTATGTTCACCGCACCCTCGGGGCCCATGACCGCGATCTCCGCGGTGGGCCACGCATAGTTCAGGTCGCCCCGGATATGCTTGGAGCACATGACGAGGTACGCCCCCCCGTACGCCTTCCTCGTTATCACCGTTATCTTCGGGACGTTCGCCTCCGAGTAGGCATACACGAGCTTGGCCCCGTGCTTGATTATACCGGAATGCTCCTGCTGTACTCCCGGCAGATATCCCGGCACATCGACGAAGGTCAGAAGGGGTATGTTGAAGGCGTCGCAGAATCGGATGAAACGGGCTGCCTTGTTGCAGGCGTTCACGTCAAGCGCCCCGGCCAGGTGGGCCGGTTGATTGGCCACGATACCCACGCTGAGACCGCCCAGCCTAGCAAAGCCCACGATGATATTGGGGGCATAATGGCACTGGACCTCCAGCATTTCACCCCTGTCCACCACTCCCGTCAACACGTCCATCATATCATACGACCGGTTGGCCTCGGGAGGGATGATATCCCGCAGCTCCCCCATCTCGCCGCCCACGCCGCATCCGCCATCGACGAACGGCGGGTCCTCGAGGTTGTTGGACGGGAGATAGGACAGCAGGCTTCTCAGGAGGTCGAAGGCATTCTCCTCGCTGGTGGTGCGGAAGTGGCTGACGCCGGAGGTAACGTTGTGCGTTCTCGCCCCGCCGAGCTCCTCCGCGCTCACCTCTTCCCCGGTGACGGTCCTGATCACCTGGGGGCCGGTTATGAACATGTTGGAGGTACCATCGACCATGATGATGAAGTCGGTGAGCCCGGGAGAGTAAACCGCCCCTCCTGCACAGGGACCCATGATCATCGATATCTGCGGTATCACGCCGGAACATACGGTGTTCCGAAAGAATATCTCACCGTATCCTCCCAGAGAATCCACCCCTTCCTGGATCCTGGCCCCGCCTGAATCGTTTATTCCGATAAGAGGCCGCCCCATCTTGAGGGCAAGATCCATGACCTTGGTTATCTTCCGGGCGTGGGCTTCCCCGAGTGAGCCTCCGAGCACGGTAAAATCCTGGGCATAGACATAGACCAGCCTCCCGTCGATCCGCCCGTATCCGGTGACGACCCCGTCCCCAAGGGCCCTCTTGCGGTCCATGTCGAAGTACTCGCACCTGTGGGTCACGAACCGATCCAGTTCTACGAAGGTGCCGCTGTCTAGGAGCATTTGAAGCCGCTCTCGGGCCGTATACTTTCCCCGGGCGTGCTGGGAATCGATCCTTCCCCCGCCCCCGGCACATTCCGCCTCCGCATCGAGCTCGGCGAGATCATCGAGTTTCATCGTGCACATCGGAATTACCTCGTCCCCGGAGTTGAAACACAATCTGCAACGGTCAATACCCCCGGAGGTATTACATTTATGCCTATTGAATCTATCGCCCCCCGTGACCTCCATCCTCTCGGGCCAACGGGAATCTAGGCATCTTTAATCTCCATCGGGAAAAACTATATAAGACACTAGAATAATTGTCAAGGACGGTCTGGGCCATAAAGGATAACAAGGTCCAAAACCCTATAAGTAATCCTGCTAATGATCGACAGGTCCATTCGGCCCCTACCGGACGTCCCATGGGTATCGACCCGGGTCGCCCCGATTGGAGCCAGGCCGATACATAGACATTCCAAACCGTTTAAACGGGTGAATCCACATGAATACCGGATCCTTTGCGTCGAAGATATGGGCAGCGGCCCTCATCTGCGGTCTATTGATGGCGAACATACCACCCCACCTTTCCCCCTTCGAGGACGCCCGTGCCTCATGGTTCGAAATCGGTATCAGGGAAAACGACAACGTCTTCAGGGAGGCGTGGAGCAACAGTACGGACCCCAACAGCACCCTACGTGAGGAACCACTCTCCCTGTTCGTCACCAGTTCCATGGACGACCTCGACACGGACATGCGCTCGGAGTTCGTCACGGGGGACGCCAGCGGTCATTTCTACGTGTACGAGTTCACCAATCAGGATGATATTTACACGGAGGTATATTCCAATACCACTGGAGGAACCTCTCTGAATTCGCTCTTCTGCGGCGACCTGGACGGCGACGGGGACAAGGAGATAGTGTGCGGTGACGATAACAATATGATAACGATATTCGAATGGGATGGGAATCCCGGCAGTGATAACTACACCCTTGCCAACTCCACCGACCTGGGGGGGGAGGTGTGGGACCTCGTGATCCAGGACCTCGATAACGATCTTACCAACGAGCTCGTGGTGGGCTGGAGCGGCGGAATTACGATATTCTCCTTCAACCAGACCTATCACTTCCGCAAAGAGTATCACTACGGTACCGGGAGTCCGATCCGGTCCGTCGCCGTTGGTGATTTCAATGGTGATATGTGGACGGACGTGGCGGCTGGCGAACAGAACTTCAGTTCGCTCTACCTCTTCGAGCCCGTGGCTCCCGACATTTACTTTTTCACCCTGGCCTCCCCCATACAGATGGCCCCCGCAGATGCCCAGAGAACACCCCTGGCACTCCTGGGGGCCGATCTCGACCAGGATGGGATACCCGAGCTGTTCTCCGGTGACGACAAGGGAGAGCTGAACGTCATCTGGACCGAGGATGATCTTATCAACACGACGTTCGCCCGCCTCGACACCCTTGGGAACGCGGAGATATGGGATCTCGCCTCCGGCGATGCGGACGGCGACGCCAACATGGACCTCTATGCCGCAGCCAGTCACAACGAGAGCGTTTTCGATTACGAATATACCGGCCCGGACCCGACGTCTCCCGGATCTTACGTGGTGGCCGAGGTGGCCAGCGGCATCGGTTCTGCCGCCGAACCCTATCCCCGCGCCATCTCCAGTGGCGATCCCGATACAGATCTCAAAGGGGACCTCGTTATCGGAACCTTCGGGAACAGCAGCGATACCATGCTCTTCGTCTACGAGCGCGACGTCCCGGACAACGATGCCACCGTTCTCTCGATCAACTATCCCGCCGACGGGGACACTCTACCCACAGGGTTCTACAAGGTGAACGCAACCGTGAAGAACATGGGAGCCGCCCTGGCGTCCTTCAACGTGAACTGCACCATAATGGACGCTGCCTTCGTTCCTGTCTTCAACAGCAGAGAGAACGACGTGATCCTGCTCTCGGGAGGCATGGCCTACGTGGAATACGACATGCCTCCGTGGGGTGTTAACCAGCAGGGAACGTATCATATAAACGTCACGACAGAATGGGAGATAGACAACGACGTCACCAACGATTATCGGAACATCACGGTCCATATCTCCAACATATACGACCTTGCGGTGACCGAAATGGACATCGACGGGGTGGAGCCCCTGGGCGAGGGTGAGAACCTGTCGGTCTCGGCCACCATATACAACAACGGGACCATGAAGGCCAGCAACGCCTCCGTTCACCTGCGGATCAACGACAGCCAGGGCTATCAGTACAACGATACCGACCAGAACGTCACCCTCTCCGCCGGCGATACCACCGTGCTCGAGTTCACCCCTGCATGGGCTCCCCCGGCCGAAGGAGCATACACGCTCAACGTCTCGATAATGTGGCCCCTGGATAACAACGTATCGAACAACGTATCCACTCTCGAGGTGCTGGTGGAGAACGATATCGATATTTCCTGCAATATCAACGAACTGAAGGCGAATTTCAAGCAGCGCGATCCCGGGGACGGAAGGGAAGTGTTCGCCAGGAACACGAACGTTGTGGTGAACGGGACCGTCCAGAACCTGGGAAACAAGAAGGAGACCTTCGAAGCCATTCTCAACATCACGGACGACCAGGGCCAGAGCGTTCATTACAACACCACCAACGTGACCCTGGGCAAGGGGAAGACGACCTTCGTGGAGTTCTCCACCTGGAACACCAGCGCCGACGACGACGTGAACTACACCATCAACATGACCGTCCGGGAGGAAGATGAGAACCAGCCAACGGACAACAATCACTCGGAGCGCAGCATCCTCGTCTGGGACCGGTACGATCTCAATGCCTCCGATATTGCACTTAACCGCTCGCAGCCCCTTTTAAGCAACGCATCCCTGACGATCAACGTCACCGTGGGTAATTCCGGGAACATAAACGTGTCGAGCTATGATCTGAACCTGACCGTGAAGAACGGCACCGACCACATCTGGCACTCCCAGGACAAGCACGTGGATGAGAACCTGGTTCGGGAGGGCTCCAGCATCGTCTACTTCCAACTCACAACACCGGACGTGGAGGATACCTATTACATCAATATAACTGTGATACACGGCAACGATCAGAACGCCTCCAACAATTTTACCACTGCAGCCTTCATCGTGGACGACGATCACGACATCGCGGTACACACGCCCGGTTTCGAGGGACTTCTCGTTGCGGGTTACTACCCCACGGGGAATCACAACCTCAGCGCTGTCATCGAGAACAAAGGCAACAGGAACGAGAGCTTCAACGCTTCCATAAAGGTGGGACGCTCCAGCGGCAACAACGAAACCATCATGAGCGACGACATGGAGAACGGCAGCGGTAACTGGTCACATTTCTCCGTTTCCGGCCAGGATCTCTGGCATCAGGTCGATTCCGGAAGCCCCTACCCGTCCAATCACAGTGCCGAGACGAGCTGGTGGTTCGGTGACGATGCAACGGGCCATTATTTCGATGATTCGGACTCGATACTCTATTACGAACTGGACCTTCGGGAGGCCTTCTACGCCACCGTCTCCTTCTGGATGAACCATTCCTTCGAGGAGAACAACGATTACTGCCATCTCGTGGTGAACAGCGAGAGCGGCCTGGATCCGGTGAACGCCTCGTGGACCAGAGTGGACGGGCCATACACGGGATCATCCGGTGGTTGGGCTCAACGCCTGGTAAATCTATCCCAGTATGCGGGTCGGCGGATCCACGTGGGATTCAATGTTGAGACCGACAGCGCCTCATCCGTCTTCCACGGGATATACATCGACGACCTCTCCCTGGAGATAACCCGTTTCAACTTCGTTCATGAAAGCTCGACCGTTCTGAACCTGGAAAGCGGAAAGACCGCCGTCGTTAACGATAACTACAACTTCGCCTCGGAGGGCATTTACCTGATGCTGATAGGCTCACACCTGAATGCGGACGAGGAATTTGCCAATGACGTCGTCGTGAAGAGGATCGACATTCTGAACTATCATGACATGGGTACAACGAAGGTCTCGCTGATCTCGGAGAGGAACGAGCTCTTGCGTAACTCATACGATTTCGAGAATCAGAACGGCGGGGACTGGACGGGAGGAGGGGATGGATTCAACTGGCAGCGGGGCATGCCCATGTCGGGTCCCATGGGTGCCATATCCGGGTTCAACACGCTTTGCACGAATGCCGGAGGCTTCTATGCACCCAATTCCTCCGCATGGATCAGGACGCCTCTCCTTCAGGACGTCTCATGGGGGTCACGGGCCGAGTTCTGGATGTGGTACAGGACCAACGGCACCGGAAGCGACCTTCTCAGGTTCCAGGTCTCCAGCGACGGAGGAGCGGGCTGGGAGACGCTGCGGGAATATACTGGCGCATCATCCGGCTGGGTGAAGCACTCGATCCCATTCGGGGATCATTTTGGCAACATTTACCTGCGCCTGCTGCTTATCAGCAATGAATCCGGGGAGGATGACGGTTTCTACCTGGATGATTTCTCGGTGATCTCCATGGACCCGTCCCACGCCGGAGAGGAGGCGAGATTCAATGTCACCATTGAGAACTTCGGGAACGTTGAGGAAACAAATCCCGACGTGGCGATATCCGTGAGCAACGCCGATAATCCCGGATTCTCCCATTCCGCCAGGGTCAACGTGCAGGTCAGCCTTCTACCGGGCGAGAGTCACACGTTCTCATGGAGCTATCACCCCCCGGCGAACCATACGGACCACGAGGAGGATTTTCTCCTCTACTTCGACACCGATCTCCCAGGGGACAAGGACCAGCAGAACGACAGGAGCTTCGGTATTGCCAACGTCTGGAACTACACGGACATCGAGATCGTGAGGATCACGGAGCCGGACAATCACAGGGCCTTCCGCCAGGGCGACCGCGTCAAAATAACGGCCCGCATCAGGAACAGAGGTACCTGGGACTGGAATACCATCCCCGTGAACTTCACCATGGAATTCGATAACGGCTCCACCAAAATAAAGTATGTGGAGATATCGCTCCTGCGCAACACCACTACCCTCGTCAGCTGCGAGTTCGACGTACCGTTCGGTCAGGGAAGGGCATATGGCATATCCGTCAACTTCGATCCCAACAAGGTGATGGACATGGATCCTACGAACAACCGGAAGAACATCGCCCTATATGGCCTGAACGTGCCCAATACACCGGCGATATTCGGATATGTGACCTCGGACTTCTCGGGCCTGCCCGTGGAGGGGGCGCTGGTCACGGTGTCCACGGGTTTCGGGGAGATCGACCGGGCGACCACAGACAGGAACGGTTTCTACACCCTCACACAGCCGGGGATCATGGACCCGGTGAGGATCACTGCATCCAAGGACGGCTTCATTTCGGCAACCAAGGTGAGGTTCATTCCTTCCGGGGAATGCAGGCTTCTGGACCTCGTTATAGAGGTGGACAATACTGCTCCAAAGGCGGAGATCACCTCGTCCCCGGCCTTCGCACTCCCGGGGGACCTGGTGGAGATCGGGGTCAAGTTCGTGGATCTGAACGGCAGACGAGCACCCCATACCTTCAACGTCTCATCCAACATCTCGGGCGTGATAGAACTCCAGGAACCCCTGGACCTCGACAGCGAATCCTTCACGCTCATCACCTCGCAGATGCCCGCGGGTCATCACAGGATCACCGTGAATATCTCGGATCCCTATTCCTTCGACCTGGCCCATTTCGACATAGCCATCTTCGAGCCGGAGATAGTCCATGATCAGTACGGGCAGCCTTTTGCCTGGCTCAGGAGCCTCTATGGCGGGAACGGCACGGTGTCCCTTCGAGGCAATACCACGATACCGGCGAACTGCACGCCGATCCCGGCCGGCCTGGCCCACATCGGCCAGTTCGCGGGGATCAACGTGAGCGGGGGCGACGGAAGGATCCTCTGGACCGAGATACTGTTCGAGTATGATACGGACGCCCTTCCGCCCGGAAGCTACGTGGAGGACCTGGCCATGTACATGTACGACCCGGCGGAGGACCACTGGGAGGAGGCGGAAGGGTACGTCATGGACGAGGAGAACGGCCTTGTCGGAATCAACATGACGCACATACCCCGGGGAGCCGTGTTCGCCCCCTTGGCGGCGCGGGATATAAAGGCGCCCGAGGTCCTCTCCACGGAACCAGGCAACGGGGCGGGAGACGTCCCTGTGGATATGGTATACTCCATCACCTTTAACGAACTGATGGATAACGACACCGTGGCCGAAGGCATCAACGTGACCTTCGGGGACGGGAACACGGCGGAGTTCACCCACGTGGCCGTGGACGATCTGATAAACGGGACAACGACCCTTTTACTTTCCATCAAGCTCGACCACGAGAAGACCTACAAGGTGGTTCTACGGTCGCCCCTTGGCGATCTTGCGGGAAATCCCGTCAACGGCACGGAACTGACCTTCAGAACAGTGAAGAAGCCCATCACAACCGGCAGACTAAGGGTGTTTGTCACCAACGAGAGCGGGGCCGCGCTGGAGAAGTTCGTGGTACAGGTGCTGGGATTCAAGAACAAGTTCACCTCTGCCAGCGGAGAGGCATATTTCGAGCCGGAGGCGGGGGAGTACGACATCAAGGTCAAGGGAAAGGTCCACGAGGGCATAGAGTACGATGATTGGCTCAAGACCGTGGAGATCGAGGCCAACACCACCAGGGAGCTCAGGGTCACCATGTATGAGAAATACGTGTCCCCGCAAAAGACATGGGGCATTCTCTCCGGGAATATCACCGACGGGGAGAACAACTCCCTCGTAGGCGTGGATATCGTTATCAGGCTCAGAAAGGAAACCTGGGACACCATAGTCGTTGGCAGCGGCAACAACTCCACCGAGGGCTATACCGACTTCGAGCGGATAGACAACGAGATCATAAGGGTCCGGAACGTTACAATCGAGTACGTAAGGACCGCGCTCTCCGGGGAGCTGGGCAGCTTTTCGGAAAAGCTCGAGATGGGGACATACAACCTAACCTTCATCCTTTACGGATACGAGACCGTGACCATGGAAGTGAACGTAACGGACGGTGGGGAGCTGACGGACCTGAACGTCACCATGGCGGTAAAGCCCCCCTTCGGCTATATCACCTTCACCGTGGTCAGTATCAAGGACAAACCCCTCGAGCTGGAGGCTGAGATAACCCTCAGACTGGAAGGTGAGTACCGTTCCTTCAATGTGAGCGATCTCGGTGGCGGTGAATACCGCTCTGAATCTCTCAACGAGGGAGCATATATCCTTACAGTGCACATCGAAGGTTACGAGGACAACGTCTCCCGCATCTGGGTCACCGCCGACGTTGACGGATGGGAGAACGAACTTCCCGGCATCGTCATGTGGAGTGACCGGGATATGCATCCGGGTGATAAGAAGAACTCGACCAATACCGTCATCTTCGTGGCCCTCATCATCTTTATACTGCTGGTCCTGGCGCTGGCGATCTTCTTCATCGTTACGAGATCGAAGGATGACAAGAAGGAGGACGAGGACGAAAAGGAAGAGAAGGAAGGGGAAAAGGAGCCCGAGGAGGAAGGCAGCGGGCCCGTACAGGAAATAAGCTTCAAGTGCCCGGAGTGCGGCGCCGACGTGGAGGAGGATTCGGACCTCTGCGATTCCTGCGGCGCCGAGTACGAGGTACCGGTCAAGGTCGGAGGCGAGGAGGAGGAAGAGGGTGGTCCGAAGGTGAAGGAGGAGGATCTGGACGAGAAGGATGCGGCTGGCAGGGATGAAGGAGGAGAGCCCGAAGAGGAAGGGGAGGAGAAGCAAGAGGGTGAGGAGGAAGGGGAGGAAGAAGAAGAGGAGGCCGCCTTCGAATGTCCGGAGTGCGGTGCAGACGTCATGGCCGGAGAAACGTCCTGCTCGGAATGCGGCACGGAGCTGGAGTTCGAGGAAGAGGAGGATTTGGATCTGGGCGTCGAGGGGCTCGACCTGGAACTGGAGGACATCGAGGACGAGATGTCCATAAGTTCTCTCGATCAGATGGTCTCATCGCTTATGACCGACAGCGAGGAAGAGGAGGAGGAAGACCTGCCGGAGGCGGTGGTTGAGGACGAGTATGATGAGGAACTGGAGGACCTGGAGGAACCGCCCGCCCCGCCGGAACCCGATGACCTGGATGACATCGAGATACCGGACATTGAGGAGGATGAGGACGAAGACGATGAATTCAGCCTCAACATCGACCTCGATGACATCTCCATGGAGGACTTCGAGAAGAGCCTCGACGAGCTGGCCGAGTGAACCCCGACCAATATATCCCGATACGAATGATCGAAACGAATTCACAACAGGAACGAATATCTCCGGCTTCCATGCAGTACGCGCCTTATTTCTACCGTTTCGTCCAAGATCACATAGAATACGAGATAATTATCGATGACCAGTATCCGGTATCCCATGGTATTCAACCGTTCATCCTGTGGAATATTTCCAAGTCGGGGAAAATCCGCCAGCTTCCCAATATTCTCATCGATCCGATCGATAAATCGGGCAGCGGCTTTCGGGTCGTCCTCGCAGATGTAATCGAATATTTCCAGAAGGTCCTCTTCGGCAATGGGGAGATATTCGATCCTATAGCTCCTTTTCATGCAATCGATCCCTCAGCTTCCCGATCATACTGTCATGAGAAATGCGCTCCGCTCCGGCATTGCTCTGTTCTTCGGCCTTCCCCAGCTTGCGGTACAGCTCCAGAAGGGCCTCCTGTCTTTCATACAGCGACAGGCTCATCACAACGAGGTCACCCTTTCCGTTCTTCGTGATATACACGGGCTCACCCTCCCTGTGGCAAATTCTCGATATCTCGTTGAAGCGGTTCCTGAGGTCCGATATTGGTCTGATTATTGGCACATATACACCCAAGTATCATTATCGTGATAATATTATATCCAAATTGTGATATTTTCGGCGTCGAGTAATAACCGAGAATGATAAGCTTTCGTACAGAATATCGGATCAAACGACCCCTGTCCGGTTCCGGACGTTATGCGTATGATCTCCTACTTCCCACCGCCCAGTGCCACCTCTATGGACCTCCCCGCCCACCTTTCGAGTTCCTCACGATCATCAAGGACATCCTCGGGCACCTCGTAATACGGCATGCTCATTTTCCTCTTCGTGAAGGGAGGCTCGAAGGGGGCCGAGCCTCTCTCGATGTAGCGGAATCGGTCCCTTTAGGCTGCGATTCCGCGCACATTGTCAAGCTGAAAAACTCGACTTTCTGTCGAGCTTTTCACCATTGATAATATGTACTCGTTCTCGTTGGAACGGTCCACCTTGAAGTAGAGCGTACCGGCGTAGATCAAGGCGAACATCTTTCCCCCGGAGAATATTCCCGCGCCCCCGAACATGGCCCTGGAACTGATCCCTGATATTCCGGAAAGCTCGCCCATGACGTGTTCCAAGAACTCCATGTCCAGCACCATCCGATCATCGTGCATCCGTCGATAGGCGATTTCCTATTGATGGGTTGAGGACCCAATCACCGCTCGGATTCGCTTCCTAAATGAGAAAAATGTCAAAATCGTATCCCAACGGTACCTAATCCGAATGACAATTTGGAGTGACCTCCAATTATAGTCACATAGTAGTCAAATGCGGAGAATGGAGAATACTTGGGGATTATTTGTCAAGATACAGAAAAAGTATATCAAAAGGTCCGGAATCACAACATTGAACGTAGCCTAACTGAACGGAAGGGCACATTATGGAGGCATTTTCAGTATTATGGTAATCATGTTTCGCCCTCTCCAACACCATGTATATAACCCTACTCATTCCATCACATCATCCCGATATATTTATATCGTCTAACCGATTACAACTTATCGATTGAGCTTGTCTATAATCAATATATAGACCTTTAGGATTCATTCAGTATGCCAATTAATATTTAACGAGGTGGGACCATGAACAAACACATTCTCCTGAACAGAATTTTCATAGTCATGATAACAACTCTGCAAGTATTTTCTGGACTTATTCTGGGAATGAATTGGTCTGCTGAGCGAGTGAGAGCGGATACGCCCATATTTGCGACCATATATTATAACAATCCTCCCACCGGTGGTGAAGGCTTCTGGGTTTCGGCTAATATATCCGAGGTTCCCGGAGCGCATGAAGTATACTTCAATTGTACCATATACGGACTGTCCTCCGAGACACATGTTCGCAATCTACAGGTGGCGAATGTGAACCGGACGGGAACATCCTGGCTCATCGTAATGCTCGTTCCCATACCCAATGACGGTACATCCATCAATTTCAATTTCACCGCCTGGAATACAACTGGTGGCGGGGTGGCTAGGTCGTACAACGGAACCATCTCTATAATAGACACCATCACCCCCACCGCCATTGCCAAGTGTAATACCACGGCCCAACCGACCTTGAAGGATGTGATAACGGTCGTAGAGGGGACCACTGTGAATTTCGACGGCAGCAGTACCACGGACAACCTACAGACGGATTCGTGGTCCAATTGGAACTGGAGATGGGAGATACTCCCGGCCCTCACCAAGCAAGGAAAGACTGTGAGTCACACATTCACCAATGTGGGCGTTTACACGGTCAGGCTCAACGTATCCGACGCCGCTGGCAACTGGGACACTGATACAG
>CAYRFL010000044.1:31134-32287 GCA_964423515.1 uncultured archaeon | reverse complement strand
ATCGTCATTCGTGGGATCCGAGATGGGAATGGGGTCAGGTGGTGGAATTATGGGTTCCACCCCGGATACGGAAGCCATGATGGCTAATTTGGGTCTCCTCTGCCTAGTGCTCTTACTGACAGGGCTGGCCTTTCTGGGATGGCTCACTCTGATGATCGTCGGACTCGTCAAGATATACCAGGGCAGGCACGAGTTCGATCAAGAACATTCAAAGAAGGTAAAAACCGGAATGATTCTCCTGATTATCGGCCTGGCTTTGACTTTCGTGGTGGGATTGGCAGGGATAATATGCGTCAGCCTGGGATTGATATTCCTAATAAACAGGATAGCGCAACCGAAACACAGGACTATGTTGTGGGTGGGATTCGTTTTTATCTGCTTTTCCGCGTTTTTGGGCCTTCTAAATCTGATCATGATATTCGTCTTCTGGGATAATGCGGCGGTCTTGGGCGGATTCAGCCTGAGCATTGCTCTATTCGATATGATGGGCGTCTCAATAACCCTGATGGCATACAACGGCACTTACAAGGGAATAAAGGAAGGAATAATCCAGCCGGTCATGATGCCCACGTATATGATGCCTCCTCCGGGTTACGGTGGCAGCCTTCCCCCCGACCAGTTCTCACCCCAGTATCCACCGGGCGATCATCTGGCCGCCTACGTTCCGCCACCGCAGCACCCGCCACCGCCGGAGTATCACCAGAAGCCTCCGAAATTCGAATATTGAGATAATTTCAGAACTCCTTACCGGAATATCCCATCGACGATGAACATCTTCATCGGCATATGCACATCCCGACAGTTCTCATCGGGATTCCGATAGTCCGAAGTGGGGAATAAACTGGTCGGGTCCCCGGAAAGACTGCCCCGGACAGATCCGGCTTCATCCGGTGTTACCATGCGGAAGTTCTCACATACCCGTTTCATATTATCCTTCTTCTTGATATGTCAATTGTTACTGGGTATAATTTTCTTTCCGGCCTCGGTAATCGTGAACGAGGGAAAAAGGGATCACAGTAATGGGATGATTTCCGGTAACCATGGTGAAATAATAACCGAAACCGAATCGGTTTGTGAGCCCCAATCGACAGAAACGCAGGTCCTCTCTAACCACGGAGAGATCGGACGGGCAAATGTCTCTCACATCGATATA
>CAYRFL010000044.1:0-31034 GCA_964423515.1 uncultured archaeon | reverse complement strand
GGTCCTCTCTAACCACGGAGAGATCGGACGGGCAAATGTCTCTCACATCGATATAGATCGGGGGACAGTCGTATTGAGTGCAGGAGACAGCGGGGAATACGCGGGCATTCGAGTAAACGGCTCGGGAACTCTCATACTCGACGGATGTAATATCGACCTGGTTGGCGAGGAGGAGGGCGGAAATGGGAACGGTGAGGTCAATGTCTCTGAATTGGGTTCTCTATCGTTATTGAACGGAAGCGAATTGACGGTCAGCACCGGTATATTCTCCGTGAAGGGTTGGAGTTTCAAAGCGGAACGATCGAGACTCTTCGTGACGAACATAAACGGAGGGAAAGAAGGAGATCCTGATAGCTATGGTGATGGCCTCGATGGAGAATCGGGCAACTGCTCAGTCATCGAGATAGACACCTCGATCCCTGTAATCATCGATGGTTCCGATGTGATCTGTCAGGGCGGCCATGGAGGGAACGGCGCTCACGCCATGGATGAGGTCAGGAAGAACGGCGGGGATGGGGGTGAAGGGGGAAGTGCATTATTCCGTATAGAGGCGCCATGCGTGGACATGACAGGTAACAGTACGCTGCTATGCTTGGGAGGACGGGGAGGCTCGGGAGGTGAGAGGGTTCCTACTCTCACCACCGCCAAGGGAGGCGATGGGGGAATGGGCGGAAAGGCTACATTCATCATTCATACCAATGATACCGTTTCCATAGTGAGCTCGAAACTGAACGTCTCGGGCGGATGTGGTGGCGACGCTTCGAGGACCAGCGGTGACGAATTGTATGGAATGGGAGGGCGTGGGGGTGACACCGAGATGCTTATCTCCTGTAGTGGCCTGGATTTCGAGGACTGCAACATTCTTGGCCTGGGCGGAAACGGGGGATTAGGGGGTAACCGGAACGTTGATGGCATGCCCGGAAGGGACGAGCTCATCATGAAGGCGGAGGGTAAGATGATTTCGGGAGAGGATTCGGTCATAACGATCACGAATGATTGCTTTGGTATCGACAACCCCATGGGCGAGAACGAACTTGACAACGTGACGCTCGTGAGCAGGGAAGGAGAGGCCATAATGCCGTGTGCCGTGGGTGGGACGAAGATAACGATCAGGTGGAACATCGAAATAACGGTCATCGACGATCATACGAAGAAGGGTATGCCGGATGCCGAGATCCTCGTCAAGATCAGGGATCAGGACAACGAGCTGGTGACCATCAGGGACGGCACCACCGATCTGAACGGCCGTGTTTCATTCAAAAGCATACTCGCAAGGACCATAGATGGCGATAATCCGGGAAAGTTAGAGTGGGTGTGGATATGGGCCTCCAAGTACACATATCACGGGTACGCAAACTGGCCGCTGGATCACAATCTCATCGAGACCATACCCATAAAGATACTCACTCTGCGGATCACAGAGATATCCTACAGGAGCGCTCTCGTTGGCGATTCCATGTTAAAGAAGGTCTCGGTGAGCGAGGTCAGGGACGGCAGGCCCCTGGGCGGGGTGATATACGTTAACGGGACCGCATATCTCGAGAGCAGCAGCCCGGACGGATCCATAACGGAGGTGGCCGTGGAGGTGAATGGCGGGAGCAAGGTGCAGGTTGAGGACACCAGCGAAAGCTCGGACTGGACCCGGTGGTTATACAGGTTGGATGCCAGCAAGAAGCTATCGGGAACCGGCGCGAAGACGAGGATGAAGCACATCTACGACGAGGAGACCGTGGAGCTGAGTTTCTCGGCCTTTGAGTCCAATGGCCATACCGCGACCGTCTCGATACCGATAAAGATGAACCAGAGCGGGATCAACAATCCGCCCCACTGCGCCATCACCGGGATCGCCGAGATCGATTACACGGAACAGGACGAACCCGAGAGGAAGATAATCTACGTTCCACCGGAAAAGCAGACCGATGTAAGGATCGAGGGAGAGTATTTCGACGTGGACGGGGATACATTCGACGACATCGAGGTTTACGTTCAGAATGAGGCGATAAACTCCACGAGGCTCATATCCCGGAGCGACAACACTGAGGTGAACAACAGCGCGAAGACCTGGACGGTCAACTGGAATCTTGATACGAGGATATTCGTGGCGGGAGATTACCTGGTTTACGCCAACATTTACGATGGAGAGATGAATACTTCCGACAGTGATCACTTCGAGATAAGGAGGATACCCATCACCATCTTTCAGGAGTCCCGGCCGAAATTTAACTGGATAAGGATCTCTGGCGGAGGAAAGACCTACAATCACAACGAGACCGTCGTATTCGACGATGGAACGAAGATGACGATAACCGCAGAATGTGATACGGACGCCCATGCACGATTGACCAGATACAGGATGATCATAACCGATAAACAGACATTCGAAGTGATCGCGGAAAAGGAAATGGAAGCCGCGGGAAATCTGAAATTCTCACACAAGTTCACCCTTCCCTCCGATGAGGGCCGGGAATACAAGGTTGAGCTCTTCGCATTCGATGACAGGGGATACAAGAGCGAAAAGGAGTTCATTATACCCACGATCCCCACGAATCATGATTATTATCCCCCCGAACAGCCATCATATCTATTTCCAACGGTCATTGCGATTATCTCTATCCTTATCGTTGGAACGATCATATTCCTGTCGTTCCGTGAAAGGAAACGAAAGGTTTCGGACGAACAGATCGATCAGATATGGAAGGAGGATCGGATTGACAAATTCAGTTTCGAAAAGGGCAAGAAATAGCGTATGGATTCACTTCGAACATCGTACCAAAACCTATATTTAATGACATTCTGATCTTCAGTAAGTACCAAATCGGTCCGGGGATATCAATGGACCGATTATCCATCCAATTGTATGAACAGGCACTCAACGAAGGTGACAGGATCATGAAACCGACAACCCCGCTCGACAGCTCAGCCATATTCGCCTCCATCGCCATCATCGTCCTTACTCTCACAGCCGCCTCAGCCACGTCGAGCAGCATCAGTGATACCTTCGACGGCGGGGACGTGACAGTTCCCTACGACCCCCAGGAGCCTCCCGAGGTCACTCTGCCAGCCGGATGCGTCGTATTCCATGCCTCGGTCGACCTGTGGGGAGGGCCCGCCTTCGTCGGCCAGTACGATCAGCTGAACTTCAACGATACGGGCGTCAAGGGATGGTACGGCGTCTCCAGCGAGAATACCCCCGTATCCCGACCCTCGGACTTCGAGATGAACGCATTGGGCGCACACGACCGCGGCCTTCTGGACTCCGAGGACGATGCCTATTTCCGGTGCCTTGCCGACGGGGTCAACGGCGACGGTGCCTACCAGCATTTCACCTTTCCCATTGGCACCGATCCCTCGTTCATCAACAACATACACGTCCACTGGAGGGGACGGGGCGAGGAGCCCCTGGTGGACATGCACGAGCGTTTCAAGTCCGACATATACATCTGGAACGACCGGGATGACCAGTGGGAGCACCTGATGGGCTACGGTCTATGCGCTCTCCAGAATCTGCAGACCCTGAAAGAGGATATCACCGGGGACTTTGACCAGTACGTCGACCAGAACGAGGAACTGCATCTCCTGGCACGCTCCTGGGTGTTCGGTACCATGGAGGCTTACCTTGACACCGACTACGTGGAGGTGAACGTGAGCATGGAGGGGGGAAGTCAGTACGCCACCGATCCCGTGCTGCGGCTGTCGCCGGGAGGGGAGCCCGTATGGAGCAGCAGCGGTGATTTCACCGGAAAGGTTACCCTTGGTGATGCCGTTCTGAAGGCACCAATACAGACCCTGTCGGACGCGGCGATCAATGACGGGGCCGGGGACTTCCAGGTGCGTTTCCTTCTGGAATGCCAGGGGCGCGGCTCATTGGAGTTCTCCAACCTCTCCATCGAGTACGGCCTGTATCCCGAGGCCACTTCCGCCTTTATCGAGGTGTCTCTCGACGAGGATGCGGAGGACCCGGTGGTGATCGATCTGCTGGACCATTTCCAGGACGACGGCCCCGACGGCGAAATGATCTTTGAGATCACCTACGAGCAGTTCGCCGATAGAGTGGATGGATATCTGGAAGCGAACGGTCACAGCATGGGCTTTCAGGTAATGGCGGAAGACTGGTACGGCGAGGCGGACTTCGGCGTCCGTGTCACGGATGCGGACGGGCTATCCGTGGAATTCACCAACATCACGGTGAGCGTTCTACCCATCAACGACGATCCCGTGGCGCTGGGCATCCCGGACGTGAGCTGGTGGGAGGACAGGGACGCCCCCGCGCATTTCATCGATCTCCGGGATCATTTCGAGGACGGCGGATGGATGGAGGATGGTGTGGAGAATCTCACGTACAGCCTCCCGGGAGGACTCAATCCGAAACTGACCGACAACACAGCGGTGGGCCTTATTGCCGATAACCGTTACTTCACGTGCAGTCCCGCCCCGGACTTCAACGGACCGGTGGAGTTCACCGTGGAGGTGCAGGACTCCGACGGGGGTGTTGTTCACGACCGGTTCAAGGTGATGTTCAGGGAGGTGAACGATCACCCGGAGTTCACCAGTACACCGCCCTCAACCGTGAAGGAGAACGACAACGTCAGCTACGTTATAACGACGGAGGACGTGGACGGCGACGAGGTGGAATTAACGCTGGAAAGGGGCCCCGTCAACATGACGCTATCGGACGACACGCTCGGCTGGAGCCCGGGAGATCTCGACGTTGGCGGCCATAATATATCCCTGTACGCATGGGACGGGCAGAATCGGACCTACCAGAACTTCACCCTTACGGTGTACAACGTAAACGACCCCCCGGAAATCTACGAGCAGGTAATTCCCGATGCCGTGGTCGGCGAGGAGTTCGCCTGGAAATTCCGGGTGGGGGATGTCGATCTTCCCTTCGATCCGGCGGAAGGGCTCACCTTCATGGACGACAGCGAGCTTTTCGACGTGGACTTCGAGGACGGCTCCTTCTCGCTGGTACCGCACTGGACCCAGGTTGGGCTGCACCGCTTCAACGTGACGGTCACCGACAGGCTGGGCCTCCGGAACGTGCGGGAGTTCGAGGTGAGCATATTCTATCCGGAGGGAATGGAGGCCCCGGGCATCGATATCGTATTGCCCGAAAACGGGACGGAGGCGGTGGTGGGAGAGAGGACGGCGGTTAAAGCACAGTTTTCCGGTTATAACGACGGGGATTGGTCTGTCTCCTGGTACGTGGATGGAAAGGCCGACGGGAACGGTCTGTCGGTAAATATCACGTTCGAGGGGGAGGGACCTCATACCTTCACGGTGGTGGCCTCCGACGGAAGGGGCCAGGTCGAGGACAGCATTATGGTGATAGGGACGGTCGAGGAGGATGCGGAGGATTCGCCGGGATTTGGATTGCTGCTGCTGGCCTTCGTGGTGGTCGTGGTGGTGGTCGGGGCGAGGAAGTATAAGGTGGATGGATGAAAAGTAATGAATTTGTAGAATCCTTAGACTTGCTCTCTTCACTATAAGGGCCTGATAGCCGGGGGGTGGTATAGGCGCACGCAGGCCCGATACAGAAAAAATAATTTTAACGGCAATACAGTATGGACGACGGGGGGCGCACGCCCCCCGGGTCGGCGGGACGCTGACCTTTCATCTTCGTGAATTCGTGTAACTCCCCTCGCCTAATTCCGCATCCAGTCGTAAGGCGTACCGGACCGGTGCTTGAGGAACAGAAAACTATGCCGGGGCCGTAATTCACGCCATGGGGAGGTTTGTAGTCAACTGAGAATTTCCCAAGATTGGAGGATGGATTCATATATATTCACGTCCCATATATGGGTGACCTATGGTAAAAATAACCAAATGGGATCGGATTCTGATCGTGGGTATCACATTTTTAATTATAACTTTCTCCGTATCTTGGGTACTTCACACAATCAACAGCAAGAGCATTGATAAATTCAAGATCGAAAAAATGGCATGTACCAACAGCACGCTCATGCATGAGTTCAATGATACGGATTCAGTTCCAAATTCTACCTATAAGGTTATAAAATGTGATATTACAATCAGTGTCGTGAAGAATCCAAAACCCCGGTTCTATTTTACAGAATATGATGATGATTTCAGGATATCCTATTACAGTTTTTCTTTAAAATATGACCGCGAGGGAATTGATCTTAATCAAGATTTCATCTCCTCCAGTTATGGACGTATGCCTTTAGCTTCAGCACTGGGACATGGTCTTTCTGGAGATGACATTGGCACGTCATTCTATTATATATCACATCTTCAGGATTTTACTTATGATTGTGTCTTCGGGGCCTTCCATACCGAAAATTCAGCTTATGCATTTTATCCCACTTGTGAAGGAGATTACAAGGTCTGCCTTTTTTTCACACTACCTGAAGAGATCGATGAATTTACGATAACATATCATTCTTCCGAGGGATTATTTGAAATGGATGTACATTGTTAGTCCATTGGATCCAAGGGTATAACATGCTTGTTCTCGGCCACGTGCACAGGTGATAACACCCAATATTCGTTCTCGTCCGGGAGTTCCTATGAGGGTGCAAGGATTAAATATGGTCGGCGAAACGCCGACCTTGCGGCCAACTGCCGCTTCTTATCGACCATTTTTTTCATGTGTAAAAGGCCCCGTTCCCGCTTCACTCCGGAGGCACCCTTCGGGCACTCCTGAATCCTCGAAAACCAGTGGTTTTCTACGGATATGCGCCTACACCACCCCATTTCCCCACCCCGGCTACCGGGTCCTTTTACCGGAAGAGAGTTTGTCCACCGATTGTTATGCGCGAATAACTGCTCTCGCTCTCTTCTTTAGGCATCATATAGAACACTCATCTCAGCAGCTCCGGTCCCCCGGGTCGGCGGAAAACACAATCATTTACCGAAAAGATCACTTCACTATCCGGCCCATTGCCTCGTCCCTGTCGTAGTCCTCGATATCGTCGAGCACATCAGGTTCATCCTTATCAGCGGAAGCCATCTCCATCCTTTTCATCAGCTCGTCCCTTTTGAGGAAAAGACTGCCGGCGGAGTGTTCGTCATCGGCATCATCGTCATCCCCGCCCGCATCCCGGTCGAAGTCTTCCGGTATCGAGGGAACGTTGCTGCCGTCACCGTCTATGGATTTTATCTTTTCCTCCCAGCGGACCCTGGCCTCCTCGGCCTCCTTCTTCTTCTTTTTACGGAGATAGACGAATACGAACGCCACGCCTACGATGGCTGCCAGAAAGAGCGCGGCGATGCAGTGGACCGAGGACACCTCGAAACCCCTGTCCGTCCCGTTGCCCCCGTCCGTTCCCGGATCGTCAGTCCCGTTCTCATCGTCATCCGGCCCCTCCGTATCATCATCGGTATCGTCATCGGTATCGTCGTCTCCGGGTTCATCCGGCTTCCCGGTGTCCGGCACCTGGACATCGAACTTCAAGTGATTGCTCTCATGGGGCCCATCCACCAGCGAGATGGTGATAGTATGGTTGCCGGCATCCAACCCCAGGAGGGAATAGTTTAGCAGACACTCCAGCGTGTACTCGTGATCCCCGAGCGTCCGGTAGCCCAGTACTTCTATGGAGGTGCCGGCGCTGCCGTTGACCGACGCCATTGTGGTCATGTTCCAGGGGAGCGAATCGCTGTCCAGTATCGTCAGGACCACCTTCATGCCGTCCCCGTTCTCATCCTTCCCCTCGCCCCCGATGATGACCGGGGGATCGTTCTCTGCCAGTACCTTGACATATATAAGGCACGAGTCCGTGTATTCGTTGTCCCTCACCGTGAGCTTGACGGTCACATCCTGCGTGAAGTTCTCGGGCAGGCTCAGAAGGAGGGCTCCGTCACCGATGTCCGCATCCACCTCGTCGGGCGTAGCGTATTTGATCTTGAACTTGAGACGGTCGATCCCGTCGTCCACGTCGATGCAGATGTCGCTGAGGTTCACTGCAACGTGATTGCTGGCATCCTCGGGAACTGTGATGTTGAAGTATTCCTCCCGGAACTCGGGAGCGTCGTTGACCGGCAGGACCATCGCGGTGAAGTCCGCATACAGCAGTCCTGCCGTGGAGTTGAACGGTGCGTCCGAGCAGAATGCCCTCACCGTAACATTGCCGTTGAAATCCCCTCCCATATCCACGATCAGCCTGCTCTCCTCGTCCAGGCGGGCGCTGAGATTTTCCCTTGCCGCCGGAGTCAGTTCCTCCCCGGGATCCAGCAGCACGGAATAGTACAGGACGTCGGAATCGATATCGGCGAAGACCTCTCCGGACCTCAGTGCATCGGAGGTCTGGGTCATGTCCTCGTAGACCTCCAGGACGGGGGGACTGTCCAGAAGATAAGGAGGGTCGTTCACGGGTATGATACGGATATGGGTATCCTGGTATACCCCCGGTCCCGGCGGCTGCACATCGTCGCAGTAGATCCTTACGGGAACCTCGTCGTCGGTATAGTTGTTCGAGACGGAAACGTTAAGGCGGGATCCCTCCAGCGAGAGACGCACGTTCTCCTGCTGATCGTGGCTCGGGTTCCTGAGCACTGCACGGAAGTACAGAGGGTCCGATTCGATGTCCGAGAAGTAGCCGTCCGCCAGGTCCAGTGTGTCGTTGTACGAATCCTCGAGGACGTTTATCACGGGAATTGTTCGGTTAGCGGAAACGTCGGTGTTGACGTAGATATCCATCTCGGCAAGATTATCCCCCTCGTCTATCTCCATCACGTCTCCCCTTCCGTCCACCTCGACGATGAAGGTGTTCCACCCTCCCCTGCCGGAAAGGTCCAGCTGGAAGGATACGTTGAGGTCGTCTCCGGCCCCGACGGACACGTCCGCGCTATCGAGTATCTCACCGTCATCCGTTCCATTCCTCAGATACACCTTGAAGGCGGGCGCATCGGTAATTCCCCCGTTCCGTATAGTGGCGCCGATCCGTATCTGATCCCCCTCGCTTGGGTTGGGATCCGAAGCGTACATTTCGAGGATCGACAGCTCCGCCCGGTTGTAGAGGTACGGACAGCACTTGGGATCGCCCACCACCGTTCCCATCCAGGAAACGAAGTTGGAGCCTGCCCAGAACGACTCCGCGAGATTGTGACCCGTGGTGTATCGGTCGAACAGTATGTCCGGATGGGATATGGCTGAAAGGTAGGGTTCCCAGGTGTATCCCTTTACACCGGTAACGCCTTCCCGCAGAAGGTCCGCCACCAGGGACTGGCCGTAGGAGGTTCCGTACCTGAAGCTCCTTCCGCCAGTGGAAACGAAGGTTTCGGCGATGGCGCCGTCCACGAACTCGAGATGAGGCCGTATCTCGTTGAGACGCACGTAATCGAAGAATACCGTCCCCGATGAGTGCGAGAGCACGCATCCAACCGACAGCTTTCGAACCCCTTCCATGGGCTCGTAAACTATCTGTCCCATGGAGGTCCAGTCGGCCGTGGTCCCGGTACGCAGCGTCCCGTTCTTCATCCAGACCACGTCGTCCTGGGCGTTGTGGGCCCTTATTCTCATATGCGCATTGCCTCCCCCGGCGACGCCGGACAGGTTGGCATACCCGGAGAGGTAGAACCGCGATCCCGGCTCCACTGTGATGTTGTGATACAGGGCCGTCTCGTCCGCGTCCTGGGCGGAACGGGAGATATTTATGGAATAGGAATTGCGGTATTTGTCATCGGCGCTTCGCGCAACGGAACCGGAAGCGCCCCGGGAGGCGTACCAGTCGTTTGGAATGCCGTCGGAATCTGAATCGCTCTCCATCCCGGAGTTGGAGACGAGGTCAAAAAACCAGTCGCCGTCGTTGGAGCCCCATGACGCGTATCCCGCAACCCCCGTGACGTTGTTTATGAACGTGTTCGTTTCGTCGTGTATTATGTCGAATCCCCTCGGAGCAAGGATTGCATTTGCGCTGCGGAGCCAGTCGTTGCCCACCTTGTATCCCGGAGAGCCGTCCCTGCCGGGGGCAACGTCCAGGATGAACTTCCCGGTGACGTTGAGGGAGACCGAGGCCCTGTCGATGATGGTCTTCACCTCGTCGAGGGTGTAGGCCGTAAGACGGTTCACGAGGTACATCCCGTACTCCTGGGAATCGAATCGCCCTTCCTTGTTGTAGAATGGATTGATGAGCCACCTGTAATTTCCTATTGAATTCTTGTTGGGACCCAGTATCAGGGCCAGCTCCGAATCGACGCTGGCCTTGTAATCGCCGGTTCCGGATATCCTCAGAGGCACCCCCTTCGTGGTCAGGATGTAGTTGATCTTAGCGGTGAGATTGCGGGAGGTGATATTGTCCTCTATCTGAAGCCTGAATGCCTCGAACTGCTCGCGGCTGACGGTCTCCCCGGCAGGGGCGGTGATGTTGATTATGTTCCCCTCGGGGAAAACCCGGTTCGCAACGAAGTAGTCCGCGATATCCCTGGACATCTGCGATGCGTCATTCACGATGAGAACGACGTCGCTATAATCCATGGGGGGAACATATTCCTCCCTTTCGGTCCTGGCCACAACTTCAGGCTCGTCCTGGGCACATAGCGCTATATCGAATGGCACCGGATATGCAAAGATCGTCTCGCCCGGATCATTTTCCCGTACGTACGCGTCCATAGTGGATGCCCGTACGGGCTGGAACGGAACGGTCAGAAGCAGCAATACGGATATGAGGCATATGAATGAATGGGATACCACTTTTGAGATGGAATCGTAATCGGGTAATCTTGAAACCATATGACACACCGCGGCAGGTTGATGATCGATGGTGGATATGACAGCGATAAAAGATAAAGATTATTATCCGATTTAAAGCGTCCCCGTCGTCACACGTGAACCAGGGAAGCTTGCGCTCCGGGATCGAAATCATCGATAAAACAATAGCAGTGCGAGGGCCGAGATTTGAACTCGGGAACCACTAAGGACTAGGCCCTCAACCTAGCGCCGTTGACCAGGCTAAGCTACCCTCGCACCTATACATCCTCATACATCCATCGAAGATAACAATGCATCCTTTGATGATCCTATTTCATACTCGATACGGAGTCTCGAAATATTCTGAACTTCTCCTCGAGAATGTCCAGGGCCGCCTCGAATGCATCCTTTGCAGAGTAAGAGCCGTCCGTGTTCATTGTGAACACGAACATGTCGTCCTTCCCCTCCACCTTGATGGCCTTGCGGATGCTGCCCTTGTTCTTACCCTCTCCCCTCTCTGCCTGGGGCTCGCAGATCTCGACGCAGGCATTGCACAGATCGCACTCCAGGAGGTTCTTGACCGTCAGGTTGCCCTTGGTATTGTATCCCAGGACATCCTTTGGACAGATATCTATGCAGCCCCCGCCGTTGTCGCAAAGTCCCTCATCTATTGTGATGGAGGGGAAATACTTGTATCCCACGGAATCGCATACCTGCCACTTGGCATGCTCCTTGCCCCGGCCCAATATGGCGGTGGCGTAGATAAGCAGAGCCTCGTGATCGTTCAGTTTCACGATGGGAATTAGTGTTTCAAGTATGTTGTACGCGCTGACCTCCCCCGCCGCGTCGCCGCTAATGGGCTCCAGGTCGCCGGAATAGACGGTGGAGGGACCGTGTTTGTTCAGAACGTACATGATCCGGCAGTTGGGACATCCTTCTCCCCCGCAAACGCATTCATTCCTGAAATTGAACAATCTCGTATCCGTGGGTACCGGCAGCATGGCAAGACGATGTGCTATGATCTCGTCGAAGAGCGGCGCCATGCTCTCGAACATCTCGCCGGTTTCCCTGTCGCGTATTGGACCCAGATGGAACTCGACCTCGTGTATCGCCATCTTTGGGAGCTCGTTGATGAGCACCCGCCTTATGGAGTTCATGAAGGCTGGCGTCACTTCCTGAATGATGCATTTCAGGTGCCTGTCCGTAATATCAAGTATCTTCATCTTCATTATCCGACATCCTGAAAAAGACTATTATCAGACCCGCCTTCCCCTGCGACCGCCCTTCTTCTTGGTCCCGTCGTGTGGGATGGGCGTAACATCCTCGATCCGGCCGATCCTGAGGCGGGCCCTGGCCAGCTCTCTGATAGCAGCCTGGGCTCCGGGCCCCGGAGATGGAGACCTGTTTCCACCGGGAGCTCTCACGTGGACGTGAATGTTCCTTATCCCCTTCTCCTTTGCGACATCGGCCACTCTCCTGGCAGCCATCATGGCAGCATAGGGTTTTGACTGGTCCTTGTCGCTCTTCACCACCATTCCACCCGTGCACTGTGTGATGGTCTCCGCACCGGTTATGTCTGTAAGAGTGATCAATATGTTGTTGTACGACGCGTATATATGAGCGATTCCCCACTTGTTCATCTCTTTCTACCTCCTGCTCCTCCTCTGCGCCCTCTCGATTCCATCCGCTGAAGTCTATCCTTCTCCTTCTCCTCCTTCCTCTTTCGGATCTCCATGTAATTGGACTGCGGTTTCATCGGATGGCTCTCGTCGGTCAGTGCCGAGCTGTGGGAGAATTCTATGTTCAGCTCGTCCTCCATGGGAACCAGAAATCCCGGCACGTTCATCTTTCTCCCGTTGATGGAGATATGGCCATGCGTGATGAACTGTCTGGCCTGTTTTGGTGTATAGGCCAGTCCCTTCTCGTATACCAGTGTCTGAAGTCTCCGGGAAAGGATGCGCTCCACGTTCAGAGCCAGTATCTGGTCCAGTTGGCTGTCTTCCTCGAGTATTCCCAGTTTAACGAGCTTGTTGAGAAGCTGTACGCTCTCCTTCTTGGCCTGTTCATTTCCCGCACGGATAAGCGCCCCCTGGTCCCTCGCCAACCCCCTGCATCTCTTCAAGATGGACCTGGCCTTCCAGATCTCCTTCTTGTTCTTGAGGCCGTATTTTCTCTTGAGCTCGTTCTCCTCCTTGATCCGATCTCCTTCCCATGGGCGGAGCGGTCGGGAATATTTCTTTCTGCTTCTCTTAGGGTCTCCCATCGTATTCCCCTTTTTTAAACGTTCTGTTCACGTGTAAAGCCGAGCCCTCCTGGCTCGACTTTACCAGGAAGACGGGCCAGCAAGCCTCGTCTTCACGTGATAGGTAGTGTTGCACCATATCGGCGTCAATAGCCATACTTGGTTTTGGATGCCGATATATCAGTATTCACGATTATCTCTGGTCTATGGAGGACATGTCGATGAACCGTTGCGGAGAGTGCGCCTTCCGGCACTCATGTTGCTTCAAGGTATTTATCCTCTAGATGGTCGTCTCAATTCTATTGTTTCCCCTTCTTCCTCTGGACGCCCAGGGCAAGCCCTCTCCGGCCATTGGACTTGGTGCGCTGCCCCCTGACCTTGTGACCGGTCTCATGGCGGATGCCCCTGTAAGACCGCGTCTTCCTGAGACGGTTGATGTCGTCGCCGATGACCAGATCCATCTCACTGGAGATTATGTGAATGTCCTTCCCGAGCTCCGGGTCCTTCTTCCTGTTGAACATCCATTGAGGTACCTTATCCTCGAGCTCGTCCTCGATGAAGTTCACAAGTCTTTCCTCTTCCTCGTCGGTCAGGTCGCCTATCCTCTTCCCCCGATCGATTCCGACGGAATCGGATATGATGCAAGCTATCCGATATCCGATCCCCTTAATGGAGGTCAATCCGTAATCTAGGCGTAACTTCCCCAGAATGTCGGACTCCGCGATCCTGATCATGTACTTGAAGGAGTCATCAGCTGTATTCTCATCTTCGGCCAAAGGAGCACCTTTCAATCGAGTTTTTCATTCCATTATATCTATTCGTATGTTCGTAAATATTACGAATACACGATTTGCAGTAGGAATGGCAATTTCCTATTTTAAGTTAATGTCCACATTGACCCACTCCATACCTGCTGTCCAGTCGATGCAGGGATTCCTGTCCAAAACGAAGGGATACCTTCGTCTTATTTTAGTTATCTCGATGTGGAAAGGACTTGAAAGGAAGGGCCAAGTCCATAATTGGGAGACCTCTGCTCAAATCATCTGATTTTCCCTTCATATTGTCAATGGTGAAAACCTTGATGTGTCTGCGACACATTTAGTCCTTTCGAGGCGTTACTCGAAAGGTCTCGAAAGAAAGTCGAGGTTTTCAGCTTGACAATATGCGAGGTATCGTCCGCAGGGGTAACGCCCCCGAGGGCGCAGGTGTGCTGTGGGGACACCGTAGTGCAACGCGCGCGTGTAACGCAGATACCGCTTCATTAGTAATATTCGTCCAGTTTCCTCTGGATCCTCATATCGCGTAGCATCTTCGATTTCTTTGACCAGCTCTTCACGAGAACGCTCTTCGTGACGTGGTTGACCGCATCGTCGATGGATGGGAATGTCCCGGGCTTGCACTTCATTGCTTCCCTTATTCCTTCCCTTATGACCCACACGCCAAGGGGTGCCCAGTATTTGTCCGTTATCTCCCGGAACACCAGTATGGAGGACTGTCTCCCGATGCGGACCAGATGGGCCAGTATCTCCAGCCTTGCGGCATAGTATGCACCAGTAATGCTGTCGGCATAATCCTTTCGTCCCTGATAACCCTCGTGATCCGAGATCAGGGTGTTATCGTTGCTCCAGAAAGCGCCTTTCAACCACGTCTCTATCATCTCGAACGAGTAGGGATCGGGGATGAGTATTACGTGGAAATGGTTGCCAAAATGCTCGAAGGTGAAATGCTGTATGTCATTGAGCTGCTGGAATCCCTTGACCCGTTCAATGAGCCTCTTTCCGATGATATCATCCACTGCCGTTATCGACCACCTGGTGGGCACCAATCTTCGAGAACGCGCCCTTCCAAGTAGCCCGGCCGAAAGTATGCGCATGATGTGGTTCACGGAGATACCGGCCAGATAGAGCTCCTCTATTCCCTCCACGGCCTTCGCATGTATGTCCGATGTGAGATAATCCACCTTCTTCGGCACCTTTGGATTCTCCGCGATGTCCACCTTCTTCGCGGCCACGGATGGGCCCATGGGTGCCGTTCGAGAATCGAAGCTGGTGATCCTCTCCATCTTCGGCACCGACGTCAGGTGGACCTCGGTATCCACGCTCTTGGCGGAGAGGGCGAGCTCCTGGGTGGAGGAAAGGAAACGGGACCTTGGCTCGTAACTTCCCCCCACCTTCACCTCCTGGCTGGTCCGGTACATGGAGCTTCTCATTGCGATGATATCCTCGATCTCCCTGTCCAGCCAGAAATTGGTGTCGTCCAACCTTTCGGGCCGGAACACCCTCGTAGGAGGCAGCAGCGGTCCGACCCGTACCTTCGGATATCCGTAGCGCCCCACGAAGACCGAGGGCGGAGAGGAGCCGAGAAAGCTGCTCTTCTCGAGGGGGATGGGCCGGGCGAAGGTGTTGATCCGCTCGAGATGCGGGCACGTGGCCCTGCCGCACAGCCTCTTTCCACCCTTGCACTTCAGGCACAGAACGGAATTCTCTATAGGTATGCTCAAGCTCTCAGGCCCTCCTGGTAGCACTTTCGTCAATAGAAGAACTCGTCGTCCCAATCCATCTCCGCTCCCTCATCATCGCCTTCCTCATCGTATCCATCATCGTATCCATCATCATATCCATCACCCCTCCGATCATCATACTCATAACCGTCCCGTTCGTCATTTCCCTCCACTCGATCGTAGAGGTCCTTGTACGCGTAAATGCCATCCCGCTCCCCCCATGGTCCGCCGGGAGGAGATCCCGCTTCAAGGCCTCTTCGACGCCCCGTTCCCTTCTTCCGTTTTATGGCCCGCGAGCCAGTGATCTCCCCCCTCTTTTTCCCCGCTGAGCCGATGGCGGCCCTTCTCCGCCTCCCTTCGAGCACATGCCCGCGCTTCCCCGATCGGATGCCGGGCGGGGGTCGGTCCCAGTCCCATCTTTCCCAATCATCATCCCTCCTCCCTCCTCCTTCAAGGGAGAAATCCCGATCACCTCCATCCCATCTGCCGCCCTCATCCATCTCCCTCTCCACTCTCTTTCTCTTCCTGGACCTTCGTATGGAATTGATGCCGACCTCGAGGGTAATGGCCGCCGCCAGAATGATTATCAGAGAGATGAAGAACCACATCCAGGAGTTCTCGGGAACCGGATCCGCTTCTTCCCGAACCGCCATGTTGATCAGGCCGAACCAGGGTATCTCGCCCTTCGCCTTCCCGATTATCCATTCCTCCTTTACGAGCATTGACTTGTCCGGCTGGTCGACGGTGGGATTGGCATCGCCCTTGGTGATGTATCCGCCCACGGGTCTCTCGTCCATGGATCGATAGTACTTTGAGATCCTCGTGAAGTCTATGGTGATGGTGGTGGTGCCCGTCCCTCCCTCCGAGTAATCGGGATAATCATGTATGGTCACGCTGCCGCTCCTGGAATAGATCTCCAGGGCGGGTATGTCGTAGGTCAGCTCGCCGCCGGGCCACGTCCCGGTCAACGTTGCGTCCACCCAGGCCACCACGCGGTGGATGAGGGGTGTCTTCTCCCCGCCGTTCCGCTTGAAGATTATCACGTCGCCCCATGTGCCGTAATGTTGTTCGTCCCGGTCGGCCCACGAGGATATCTCCTCCTTTTTTTTTCCGACCTCCATGTTCTCCAGGAGGATGACGTCCCCTGTGTCTATGACCCCCACCTCGCTCTTGCTCTCGTGGTGCATCATGCTTCCGGACTGGACCACCACCACCGGGGGCCAGCTCCCGGTATACAGCCAGAGCGATAGGAACATCGCTCCGATGACCACTGCAACGATGAAGATGTGCAGGAGAACGCTGCGGGCGAATCTTCCCCCCCTTCCCCCCTTTGCTTTTCTTCCGATCCTCCCGTTCTTCCTTCCCCCGCCGCCATATCCCCCTCCGTTCTTACCATCCTTTCTATCCTTTCCATACCGCCTCCGGTGCTCGACGTACCGCCTCTCCCACCCGGACTCCCGCTGACGGGATGCTTCGTCCTCTCTGAACATGTGCTCAGGTTTTCGGTCTCCCACAAGGCGTTGGTTCATCCCTCATCACAGCCCACTGGGTCATTCGATCTTTTTCGCGGCACTTTCCTGCTCGTCATCCTTTCCCCCGCCCATCCTCGCCCGTATGTCCCTCACCATCTCGCATGCCTTGCATATCTCCTTCGACGTGGGTTCGCCGCAGAGCCCGCATCGGCCCAGCTCGCCCCCCTGATATCGACCCGCGAGGCACTCGTATATCTCCTGGTGGCTGCGCAGTATCCGGTGCCGCGTTCCCGGCGTGCCGTCCTCCACCGAATTGATCATATCTCGATAAAGACCCCTGTGGGCCGCCACGGCATAGGGGCATTCCAGGTCCTCGAAGGGGATCCCGGTGAGAAATGCGAACAGATACGTTTCCTTCTCCGGAATGGTCCTCAGGGGCATGATCCTTGGAACGAGTCCCGGTCGGGTCCTCCTGTGAGGCCCCATCCGGACGAGCTTTTTTATCTCACCGCGGAACACGTTCATGAGGATGGACTGGGCGGTATCGTCGAGGTTATGGCCAACGGCCAGGACGTCCGCCCCTATCTCCCTGGACCGCTGATTGAGGCATTTCTTCCTCCATACACCGCAGTACGAGCAGGGACCCAGGTGACCGCCCGCTCCGGCAGCATCATCGAGGGTTATCCCGAAGGTATCCTGAAATCCTATTATCTCGTGGCGGACCCCCAGCATCTCGCAGAGCTTTCTCGCCGACTCGATGGAGCGCGGCCTGTATCCTTCTATGCCCTCGTCCACCGTGATGGCGGTGACCCTCATATTTCGTACGTCCCCGAGAACGTCATGGATGATCTGGAGGGCGGCTGCGGAATCCTTCCCGCCCGATATCCCAACGGCGATATGCTCCACTTCCCCCAGGTCCATCTGCTTTCGGATCTCCTTTTTTGCCCTTCTCCGGAAGAAATCCAGGAAGTGTCCCTTGCAGAGATGCGCTCCGCTGTAGCGCACGAATATGACCGCCTCCCTTCCGCACTTGCTGCATTCCATCATGTTCTCTTCCCGTCAATTGCTCAGTAGAAATGGTCCGTCCGTTTTCCTCCGAACATCTCGTCTATTATTCTAGGGGCCAATCTGGGTTCCACTATGCCTCTCTCGGTCACGATTCCCGCGATCAGCTCGGCCGGAGTATGGTCGAATGCCGGATTGAGTATTTCCACTCCCGGGAACTCCTCAGGTCCGGCCACCTCCTCCGGATCCCTCATCTCTATGGTTGTGGCAAGGCCTGCGGCAGTGCGCGGGGAGAACTTGAAGGTCTCGGCGCAGCTGTAGAAGGGAATCCCGCTGTCCCGGGCCGCAAGGGCTATCTGCCATGTCCCGATCTTGTTGTAGAGGCTGCCGTCGCTGGATATGGTATCCGCTCCCACGAACACCCGGTCCGCCTCCTCCATGTATAGCCGGGCGGCGGAATCCACCATCATCCTTACCTTCACCCCGGCCCCTGCGAGCTCTTTCACCGTTATCCTTCCCTGATACCTCGGCCTGGATTCCGTTGAATGCACCGTTATCCTCTTTCCGTCCCTGTGGGCCGCCACGATGCTGCCGATGACGGCGGAGGAGTTGCAGTGGGTGTGAATGACGTCCCCGTCCTCGATGAGCCCGGCCCCCACAGCGTTCACCCCATGGAACGCGTTCTCTGCATATTCTATGAATCCCCGAGCCGCTTCATCTACCGCCTGCCGCATCTCCTCTCCACCCCCGGCCTTCCCCGCGGAGTTGAGTACGATCAGAAGAGCGTTCTCCAGGGAGACCGCCGTGGGCCTGGTCTCGAATATGGTGCGAGCGGCGCCCAGCAGCTCGTCCCGAAATTCCTCGTCATCGCCCCCGTAGTTACCGGCGAACAGAGAGAGGGCGTAGGCTCCCATTCTGGCGATCCTTCCGGCGCCCCTTATCTTCATGTTGCTGATATCTCGCGCTATCTCGAGATGATCGGTGTACTCTTCCCGCATTGCCTCTTCCATGCATTCACCTTTCTTAATGCGTCCTCGTAATAGTGTCCATCAGTATCATTGCATACTTGTTGCCCTAAATTCGACGTCCATCCTCGTTCATCTCAATCCCACTGCATCGTGAGGGCAGAGCTCGTGACAGCAGTAGCACCTCTGGCATCTGCCAAGGTCTATGACAGCCTTTCCGGAGTCGAGACTTATGCATTTCCTCGGGCAGTTCCGTTGGCAGACGCCGCATCCGACGCAGCTCTTCGCTTTCACATACGGTTTCTTGGCGAGAAGGCGCGTCAGTTTCCTGTCGAGCCACGTCGGGAGCACCACCCTGGCCCTGCTCACCGTGCTGGGCAGCTTGGCCTTCTCCACCCGCACGCTGTCGAGGGTATTCCCCAGGATATCTATGCGTTCGATCCTGGTCTCGCCGATCCCCCTCTTTCGCGCAGCCATGAGAGGGGGCACCCTCCTTATCGGTATGCCCAGTATCGAGCATGCTACGGTATCCAGGGCGGCCGCATCCCCGGAGCCCAGGAGAACCCCTGCGTACTTCGGCTTTCCCCTGGACGGCCCCGTACCTTCCATTGCCTGTATCCCGTCCATCAGGGAAAGGGGGGGCGCTAGGAAGGTCAGTATGTCCAGAAGGGCGTGACTGAAGTTCTTGATGGAGGGGAATCTTGCGTGGTACTTTACCTTCGTTATTCCCGGAATGGCACCGTAGAGGTTCTTGGTGGCCCCCGTGAACGTCGTCAGCACATGCGTCTTCATCTTCGGCATATTCAGAAGGAAATCCGCTTCCGACATTGCCTTCACCACGGAGAAGCGCTTCAAGAGCCGTCCTTCGGGGAACTCCACCTTCTTAATACTGGTATCGTAGTTAAGCGAGGCACCGCTTCTCCGGGCGGCCAGATCGAGGCGTGCCTTCCTGTAGGACCCTTTCAATCGATCCTTAGTGAAATGGCCGCCGGGGGAGTCCCCGATCACCACTTCCATCCCCGCATCCTTCAGTAGAGAAGCAGTGGCTTCCACCACATTGGGATGAGTAATGACACCCATCTCGGGGGGCGAGCCCCAGAGCAGGTTTACCTTGAGAAAAGCGACTCCTCCGTCGCGAGGCAACATATCCTTTACGACCCCGAGATCGGCGAATATCCTGCTGACTGCCCGGTGGACCCGCTCCCGCTCGTACCGGGAGCAGCGCCTTACTGCAACCTTGCTCATTGGCTCACCGATGCATCGGGACGCATCCTCTCATCTTACCCCTTGAAAGGGCATTCCATCGGGATATGTCGTTCTGGAGGGTATGAAGCGATCATCTTACTGCTCATCCCAGAAGCTGTCCCACTCCTCCGAAATGTCCTTTTTCTTCCGCTTCGCCCGTTTATTCGATCGGCTCCGGTCTTTACCCGAGTAACCTTCCTCGTCCCCCTCGTCTTTATCCCAGTATTCATCATCGTCGTATTGATAATCGTCCTCATCTTCGTACTGATCATCGTCGTATTCGTCCTCGTAGTCCTCATCGTCATAATCTTCTTCGTCATAGTATTCGTCGTCATCATCGTAATCGTCTTCCTCATCCTCATCATCCAACCAGTAGTCATCGTCACAATACCTCGAATAGCGGCCTTTCTTCACCGGACGTTCCTCCTCTTCCTCGTAATCATCCTCATATTCATCGTCCACCACCCAGTCGTCCTCCCAATCGGCCCAATCGTCCTCTTCCCACTCGCCGTATCGTCCCGATACTCGCTTCTTCTTCACCGCCCTCTCCTCTTCGAGGTCCTGGTCGGTTATCTCCCAGGCCGTGTGTTCCGAGACGGCTTCGAGATCCTCCCATTCATTCATGAAATCATCATAGATCTCTTCCTCTTTTTCGGATTTGGGCTCCCTTTTCGGCTTCGTCCTCTTCTTTTTCGGACGGGTCACGGTCTTCCCACCCGCTCCCCTTCTTCCTTTGCCCTTGCTCTTTCCCTTTCGCTTTCCGGGAAGCTCTGGTTTCATCACGATATCCGCATCCAGCTCCTCCAGCTCATCCTCGTCCTCATCCTCGTCCACACTTTGCTTTCTTCTTCTCTTTAGAAGGGCGCTAACCACCATGATGATGATGAGGAGGACCACTATCGCCCCGGCGATGATTGCGATGAGCTCGGGGGACTCACGCAGCTTTTTTCTCACCCGCTCTACGAAATCGTCCTCCTTCTCCTCGGGCTCGTCGTCCCCGGTCGGTTCGATATCATCGTCCCCGGGCGTCCCGCTGCCGGACTTGACGGTGATATTGGCATAGCCCGTTACGTCCCAGAATTCGGCGGTCACCGTCCACGTGCCGTTCTGGCGGCCCGTGAAGGTCCCATCCTGCTCTATGAAATCCGAATTTCCCTTCACATCCCACCTCGGGGTGAACTTCACCTCGTTGCCCTCGGGATCGAATCCCCTGGCCGTGAACCGGGTCCATTCGTTGAATCCGATCTTGTACTGTGTCCTACCGCCGATCTCGATGGTATCCGCATCGCATGTGACCTCGATCCTCCCGATCCTTCCCGCCTTCACCTTGGCGGATCCGCTCACCCCGGATGCGTTTGCATACACGGTCCAATCACCTATCTCCGTTGGCGTGAATACGCCTTTCCCGTAGATCGTGCCTCCGCCGTCGGAGTCCCACCTGGGATCGATATCCACCTCCAGACCGTGCTCGTCGAAACCTCTGGCCGTGAAGTCAATGCTCTCGTTCAGATCCACTTCCGATACGGAGGGCGTGACCACTATTTTGTCAAGCACCCCATCGCTCACAGTGACGATGGTCATGCCGGATATGGTCGAAACGTTTGCATACACGGTCCATGTCCCGGGAGAGACGGCCGTGAAGGTCCCGTTCTCGTCGATGACTCCTCCGCCGTTCACCGCCCAGGTCACGCTCACATTCATGGTATCCCCATCCGCCTTTACCCCCGTGGCATTGAAGCTCAGGCTGTCCCCCATTCGGATCTTCTGCTTCTTCGGAAGCACGCTTATGGAGCGGAGATGAAGGAGAGTTTCGTTTTCGTCGCCGTTTTCTCCGCTGCCGTTTTCCTCCTCCCGTACGACCACCGTGGCGGTGCCCAGGATGTCCGATACCTTGGCATAGACGGTCCACGTTCCCGAGGTCTCAGCTGTGAAGAGACCCGTGTAATCGATGGTACCCCCGCCGTTCACGGACCATCCCGGCGTAATGGGAACGGATTCGTTCTCCAGGTCGTATCCCGATGCGGAGAATCGCTGCTGATCGCCAATATCGAGGGTGGCGATGGCGGGCCCCACGACTATCTTTGCCAGTATCTCCGAGCTCACCACCACAAGTTTTGGTGCAGTTGAATAGTTCAATTCGCCGTCGGAGGTGGAGAACCAGTAGGTATGTTCGCCAACTCCCAGCTTCGTCCTCATGAAGTAATCCTTCCCGTCCGTCCAATCGTCGTCCATGGGGTCCGTGGCGTTCATGGAGTAGTTCTCGCCGCCTATGACGGTATGTATGCGGGAAGGCGGCGCCCCGTTCAGATCGGTATAGGATAAACTGAAGTTGAACACGGTGTCCTGGTTCCCATCGTTCGGGCTTACCTTGGCCGCCGAAAGGGTCGGCATGTAGTTGAAGGAAGCACTGAGATTATAGAGCACGGGTATGTTGTCGGCATCCGTGGTATCCATGAGAACCTTGAACTGGATCTTGCTGCCCTCGTTCTGATGTGCCGCTATCTCGCTTCCAGTGAGCGTGTAATATGAGTCCGGACCGGAGGGGCCCGAGAACTCCTTCTGGTCGAGTTCGGCGCTGCCGCTGCCGTTCCTGATCTGTATAAGTATGGTGGATCCTGCCGGGGTATCGGCAGACCAGTCCAGCGTCATCCACCTTCCCGGATCCTCGACAACTATCTCTTGCGAGATGCCCGAACCGGAGGTGAGCATCACTCCGTAGGAGACTCCGATGAACTTGAGGGTCGGACCGAACTCCCCCTCTGAGATTAGCACCGCCTTGTAATAGAAGTTGGGCCCCGACCAGTTTAGCTGGGACAGATCGATGCTGCCCAGGGCGGACTGCAGTTCCTCGTATCCCCCTTCCTGGCCCACGGAGTCGTACCACGTTGCATTGTCCTGGGAGAACTGGACCCTTATGGAGGTGCCTCCGAGGACCGTGGCCTCGTAATCGAAATCGGTAATGGAAGTTACGTTCAATCCGGCCAGGAGGTTGGTAGATACCAGCGTACTTCTGTTGTAAAGCACACCTGTGTCCTCGCTGACCCTGATGAGCCATCCCTGTGCGTCCCCCGCACCGTAGGAATAGGTGATGCCGCCGACCGCGAAACCTCCCCCCGCCACAGGCTTTATGGAACATCCCTCGTTCTGCACACCTCCGCCAAGGGTCACGTTGGCCAATTCGTTGCCGGTGCCGTCGGTCCGTACGATCCAGAGGGTGGTGCTGGGGACGTTAATAACGGTTCCGCCGGTGAAGATGAATCCCCCGTCGTCCGTCTCGGCCACGGATAGCGCGTAATCTCCGTCGTTGCCTCCGTATTTTTCGTCCCAGAGCTTGGTACCGGACGCGTCGGTCCTTATTAGCCATGCGTCCTGATAGCTTCCCACCGTGGTCTCCGCTGCGATCAGGTATCCCCCGGCAGTGCACTCGATGACATCATGCCCGTAATGCTGTATGTTCTCACCGCCTCCGCCGAAGATCTTATCCCATGCCTTGTTGCCGCTGCTGTCCGTCTTGACCATCCATACATCCGCGAAGGGATTGTTGCTCACGATCCTCGATGACTCCCCCACCATGATGTAGCCGTTGTCGCTGGTTGCTATGACGGCATAGGCAATATCCGTGGCGGCCGAATCACCAGGTCCGTTGAACCTCTTGGTCCATACCTGGTCCCCGGAGCCGTCCAGTTTCATCAGCCAGAAATCGTAATGTCCCGACATTCCCGCATCGGCTCTGCCTCCGGCGAACACGTAGCCGCCGTCGGCAGTGGCCAGGATATCGTAGCCCATGTCCGGGCCGGAGCCCCCGTGGTTCTTCTTCCAGATCTCGTTCCCGCTGGAATCGGTCTTTATGACCCAGGCCTGTGAGGAGGAACCGTCCACCATCTTACCCACTATCACGAAACTGCCGTCTGCGTTCTGGATCAGCCCCCGCCCGTTCTCCTCCTCCGCCCCCCCGAAGGTCTTGTTCCATTCCATCCTGCCCTCGGCGTCCATCTTCACCAGCCAGACATCCGTGCTCCCGGCGCCGTAGGATTCTGTCTGCCCCACCATTGCATATCCACCGTCGATGGTGGTTATGACGTCGAATATCTCGTCGGATGCGCTACCCCCGAAATGATGCATGAACTTGATCTGACGCATCTCTCCCGCATCTGTATCCGCCTCGATATTTTCCTGTACTGCGACGCGGTCGAGATCGACGAAATCGTCCAGCAATACCTCCGCGCTCTGACCTATTGTGAGCTTGCCGTTCTGGGTGAGGGTCATGTTGTTAAGTGTCCAGGAGTTGAAGTGCTCTTCCCTTATATACTGCCAGTATGGATTGTCCGGTGCCTTTTCCCTCGATGTAGCGGCCGAGGGGGTCCATACGAACATCGAGAGTGAGAGTAGAATTACTACAAGGGCCGTACTCGTGATCTTTCCCGGGCCCTTCGAGATGGGCGACCCCGAGTTTTTTCGTCGTAAAATATTCTCTTCGGCCATATACAACATCTCCTGATGGTAACTATATGTTTCTTCCAGCGGAATGCGAATTCACCGAGGCTGATTCTATATGTTCCATGTATGATTTATATTTAGTGTACCGTTTTACCAATGCATCGGGACAATCCTTATACGGTAAGGCGGATATTTCCCAATGCAAAATAGACATGTAAAGGCGACCGAATAGCTCCCATTTCATTCCGATGCATCATGCAGATGCATCTGAGCCCTCGAAAACCTGCGGTTTCCTACGGGCTCGCCACACTTTCAAGCCGAGCCCGAAGGCATACTTGTTGAGGGTGCAGGGGCATTCAATGCCCCGGAACGCAGTGGGTGCCAGTAGGATTCGACTTTTCAAGGGAAATTGTGATAACATGGGAATTAACTTCAGATCACTGGTGGAGCCGGAGAAGCTGGAGCTCGACGAACTCTCGGGAAAGGCCATTGCTTTCGATGCATACAATATGATATACCAGTTCCTGGCCTCGATACGCCTCAAGGACGGACAGCCCCTCAAGGACGAGAAGGGGAACGTTGTTTCCCATCTCATGGGGCTTCTTGCCAGAACCTCGAACCTTCTGGAGGCAGGGATAAAGCCAGTTTTCGTGTTCGATGGCGTCCCCCATCCCCTGAAGGACAGCACTATAACCTACCGCATTATGAGAAAGAAGGAGGCCATGGAGGAGTGGAAGCGCGCCATTGAGGAGGGGGATATGGAAAGGGCTCGCTCCAAGGCGCAGCAGACGTCGCATTTCACCAAGGAGATGGTCCGGGAGACACAGTACGTACTGGAGTTGATGGGACTGCCATGGATAGGAGCGCCTTCGGACGGCGAGGGCCAGGCAAGTTACATGGCCGGGAGGGGTGATGTTTATGCCACCGCCTCCCAGGATTTCGACTGTCTTCTCTACGGTTCCACTCGCCTGCTTCGGAACGTGACCATATCAGGCCGCAGGAAGATGCCCGGCAGGAAAGAGTATCGCAGCGTGGATATCGAGATGATCACGCTCCAGACCCTTCTTGACGATCTGGGGATAACCAGGGAACAGATAGTGGACATGGCCATCCTCATGGGAACGGACTTCAACGAGGGTATCAAGGGCATAGGGCCGAAGAAATCCTTGAAGCTCCTCAGGGAATACGGCAGCCTCGAGGGGGTAATGGAGGAGAAGGATTACGAGCTGGAGCATTACCGGGAGATACGGAAGATATTCCTGGCACCCGAGGTGGTGGAGGATTACGAACTGCGGTGGGGACGACCCGACATGGCGGAGCTCAGGAGCCTGTACGTCGGCGTCCATCAGTTCAAGGAAGAGACGATAAACAGGTATCTGGAAAAGATAAAGAAGTGCCCCGTAAACGTGCGCCAGAGCAGCCTGGATTTCTTCTAGGACGTGAGGTTCAGCAGCCCGGTCTCTCCTCCTCGATGACTATCCTGCCTCTCTCCTTGTAGCTCGTGAGTATCATCATGGTATTGGTGTCTATCACACCTTCCAGTCGGGACACCTTGTTGAGTATGAAGTCCATCAGGTTCTCGGTGCACGTGAAGGAGGCCTTTATGATAATGTCAATATCCCCGGTAACGAGAAAGACATCATCCACGAACTCCTCCCTGGACAGGGTCATGGCGATATCGTCGCCCCTTTCCCCGTCGATCTGGAGGGAGATGATGGCCTTCACCTGCATGCCCTTGTAATGCTGACGTATCCGGGATTTATATTCAGGCGACCCCTTCAATATATTCTCCTGCATATGAGAACCCCTGCCTCGAAGATGTTGGGATATGGAAGCTGGAAAGTGGATTTAAATGATAAAATTGGATATTTGAATATCCCATTTATATCTTATGGTATTATATTCAGCATAATCGCTCCCTTCGGGCTCCCACTTCGCTCCGTGGCATCAAAGATACCACTGAGCCTTCGATTTCGCAGGCGAAATCTACAGGTTGCAAGATTCTGGGAACATTGTCAAATGTGCAAACATCGACCTTTTATCGAGGAATGCACATTTTACAATATCCCCCGGGAGGGATGTCTGCTTGTCCGGGGCGTGTGCGATCTGTTTGCTATCCAAATGAAAGAGGGGGCATGATACGTGGAAAGACTTCTTTTCGGGTGTGCGGGTATCCCGCTGAGCACGGTAGGGCGCTCCACGCCGGATGGCATCTCGCGGATTCGGGAAATTGGTCTGGATGCCATGGAGCTCGAGTTCGTCCGAGGAGTCAGAATGGGAGACGACCTGGCGGGAAGGGCCAGGAGCACTGCCGTTGAGTGCGATGTCACCCTTACCGCTCACGGCCCCTATTACATAAACCTTGCTTCCGAGAAGACGGAGGTCCGGGAGAGATCCGTGGAGAGGATACTGAACACGGCCAGGGTGGCCCGAGCCTGCGGAGGCCGCTCAGTGACATTTCACTGCGGTTACTATTTCAGGGGTGATGGTGAGGAGAGCTATCGCCTGGTCGGGAAGGGCCTTCGCGAGGTAATGGATACGCTGGAAGCCGAGGATAACCGGCTGAGAATATCCCCCGAGGTGATGGGCAAGAGGAAATCGTTCGGAAAGCTTCCCGAGATATTGCGTCTATGCGAGGAGGTGGAGGGGATCCACCCGTGCCTGGATTTTGCCCATCTTCACGCCTACAAGGGAGCCTTTAACACCTACGAGGAGTACGCTTACCTGTTCGAGGAGATCGAAAGCCGGCTGGGAAGGGAGGAATTGAAGGAGATGCACCTTCACATATCCGGGGTGGAATACGGCGAGAAGGGTGAGAGGAGACACCTGAACCTCGAGGATTCCGACCTGGATTTTCGCTCTCTGCTCCTGGCTCTGCGGGATTTCGATTGCAGAGGGGTCCTCATATGCGAGAGCCCCAGCATAGAGGGGGATGCCATGATGCTCAAGAGGGAATACGCCGGAATCGAGGGGTAGGGCCGAGCTCACTTCGACGATTGTACTATAAATTTAATATACGGCCAGGCTTCAGCATATTATCCGGAATACGATTGCCACTGGTGCGCTGGATGCCAGGATTACATTCCGATGCAGGATTCCCCCGTGTCGAACACCAATTCGACGTAAAATTATCTTCCATCTTTCAATTGTTTACGGCCCCCTGCATCTTACTTTCACCCTCCTGTGACCATCTTTTTTATAGCCGAGAGAGCCACATCGTTATCATGTCCTACGATGACCTGAAGGAGCATGACGGGAAGGTCTACTCCGGCATGCCGGTGGGGGCTTCCCACGGGTGGAGATACCCCGACGGCTCCTGGCACGAGGTGAAGCTCTCACCCGACAGATGGAGCTTTGAATTTCGATCCGTCAAGACCAGGAGGAGGGCTGCACCGCCGGACTCTGGAGCGAAGCCGGATTCGGGTTATCACTGGTACATCATGGCCGACCAGCACGTTCGGAAGATAGACAAGGATTCCTACGACACGCTCATGACCGGGCTGAAGTTCAAGGTAGGCCACAGGAGGCCGTACTGGAGGCGCTGGTCTTACAACTATCCCGAGCAGCCATCGTACGAGGACAGGGTGAAGGACATTTTGAGACAGGCGCTCATGGAACTGGATGGGTAATGATCGTATCTGCGGCCATCCCCTCTGATCCCGGCGCTCCATTCGCGTCATCCATTTTTTCCATCCCTTCATCATATCCAGAATACCTCAAACACGGTCTTTCTCGGAAGGGTTTATTAAAGAAAAAGCGTTTTTTCCAGGATATGCCAAAGGCATGGTCCTCCGAAGGGGGCCTATAAACAACCCACGAGGTGCAGACATGAGAAAGCTGGTCACGATAATGATATGGCTCGTATTGATAATGAACGGCTCTATGACATTGTTCTATGCGTTCACCGGAACGGCGGGAGCAGAACAGGTTGATTCGAGTACCGGATGGATTCTCACCGGGGAAGGTGCGATATCGGTGGATTCCGGGGATTTCGATAACGGGAACGGTACCGACCTCGTAACAGCAAACAGCGAGTTGGACAACGTATCGGTCATCATGAACAAGGGCTCAGGCAACTTCCAGGCGATCAACTACTCCGTGGGGGAGAATCCCCGCTGTGTCGTGGTGGAGGACGTGGATGGGGACGGGAACGAGGATATCATCGTATCCAATACCGGGAACAATTCGGTATCCGTCCTGATAAATGACGGGACGGGGTCGTTCGGTAATCATGTGGAATACGATGTGGGAGCTTCTCCGTGGGCGATATCGCTCGGCGATGTGGACGGGAACAACGGGCTCGATATTGTGGCAAGCCTGTATGAGGTCAACATGGTGGGCCTCCTGGTAAACGACGGGACGGGAGCATACGGGGCCGTGATCCCCATGGTCGTAGGCCAGAATCCGCGGGGAGTGGCAGTGGGCGATGTTAACGATGATGACCATCTGGACATAGTGACGGCCAACATGAACGACAGCAAGGTTTCGACCCTTATCAACAACGGCATCAACGGGTTCTATCCGAAGGTGGATATATGGACGGCCAGCAAACCCAGCGACGTCACCCTCGCGGACGTCGACGGCGACCAGCGCAATGACATCATCACCTCCGGCAAGGAAAGGGTAACATTATTACGGTTCAACGGCACCGGTTTCGAGAGGAGCGAGAGCCTCGTGGGCAGGGGAGCCCTTTCAGTGGTGGCCGGAGATATCGACGACGACGGCGACCCGGATATTATCACGACGAATGATAACGATCATTCCGTTACTGTTCTGTACAACGACGGGAAGGGTAAGTGCCGGAGGAGCATCGATTACCCCGTGGGAACCTTCCCGAAGGACCTGGCTCTGGCGGATATGGACGGCGATGGCGATCTCGACGTGATCACGGTCAACTACTGCACCTGGAACAAACATCCCTTCGGCACCCCCTATTTGACCCTGCTGGGAAACAACGGCATGGGCAGTTTCTGTACCGGGAGAAGGGACACGGGTATCTCGCAATGGCCCGATGATTTCATCTTATCCAATCTGAATTCGGACGACTATGGTATGCACATGGTGGTCACCAACGGACTTCAGATCTCCGTGAAGACAGACAACTTCGTGGGTCTTTTCGGCAACCGCTCCGACATCGCCGTCCTGGGTATTCCCACCTCCCTGGCCGTGGGGGATACGGATACCCAGAATGGTGACGACATAATAATCGCCATCAAGGACCAGCAGATTCTCAGGATATATCCCAACGGGGGATCTGCCAATTTCTCCGCGTCAAACAGCCTCGTGCTAACCGGCTCCACGAATGACATCGCCTATCTGCCCGAGACCGCAAGGATAATCGTGGTGAACAGGATCCAGGATAATATCAGCGTATACAATGCCATTAACGGAATCCCATTCTGGAACTCGAACCACACTACTATCCAGGGGCCGAAGACCGTCGAGGTGGGAGACGTTACGGACAACGGATTCTCGGACGTGGTGGTGTCCAGTGGGAGCCAGATCACGGTTTGGCGCGCCGACGGCATCGGAGACCTTACCCAGAGTAACGATTACGACATGGTCATGGATGCTTTCACGGTAAGCGACGTCACTGGCGACGATCGGGCGGAGATAATCGGGGTTTCCCAGTCCAACAACTACCTCGAGGTCTATTACAGCGCCGCCGGTCTATTCGATGTCAACAGCAAGAGGACGTATACAACCGGAAACAGCCCTTCTGCGGTTGCCGTGGGGGATATCGACGGGGACACGTTCCAGGACATAGTAACGGCCAATGAGGAGGACGATACCGTGAGCGTGTTCATAAACAGGGGCGACGGTACGTTCGGTTCCAGGACCGATTACACGGTAAACGAAGAGCCGAAGGGGATACAGCTCGCAGACGTGGATTTCGATGGAAAGCTTGATATCGCAACGCTTTCCGCCGCCAGCAGCCCTTACACCGTTACGGTGATGATGAATCAGGGCGACGGCGAGTTCATGCTGGATTCCGACAGCGACGGATTTTCGGATGAAGTAGACGATTTCCCTATCGATCCCACCGAGTGGCTGGACAGCGATACCGACGGATACGGAGATTTCTTCGACGACCTGCCCTGGGACAGGCTTGAGTACGTGGACGCGGACGGAGATTACTACGGCGATACGTTCTCAGATGATTTTCCCTCGGACCGGACCCAGTGGAGGGACTCGGACGGGGACGGTTTCGGCGACCACATTCCGGGTTCGTTAGTGGTCATAAGGGGAGTGCAGTACAACGTGGTGAACGGTGACGAATTCCCGTACGATCCGCTTGAGTGGGTGGATTCCGACGATGACGGATACGGTGACAACAGGGATGCCTTCCCGCAGAACGGGACCGAGTGGAACGATACGGATTATGACGGTCACGGGGATAACAGCGATGAGTTCCCTGCAAACCCTTACGAATGGGTGGATTCGGATAGTGACGGCTACGGTGACAACAGGGACCAGTTCCCGCACAACGCCTCCGAGTGGAACGATACGGACTACGACG
>CAYRFL010000043.1:0-34069 GCA_964423515.1 uncultured archaeon | reverse complement strand
GGCCCGTAGATTTCGGCCACGAAATCGATACTGAAGGCATTCCCTCCGGGAACACTTCTGTACTGGCGAACACGTCAGTTCGCCAATGGCTCAGTTGAGCCCGAAGGGGTCACCTGTAGGAAATCTTGATTTCTGAAGGTGCAGCAGAGCCTGAAAGGGTCTGCGGAGCGGAGCGGGCAACGGAGTGAAACGGGAGGCTCCCGCCCTCGTCATGGCATACTCTTATTACACTTTAGCATTATATGTAAAAGACCCTGCGTGCGCGTACACCACCCCTTTTCCCCACCCCCGCTATCAGGCCCTTTTACTGGGGAGAGCTCATCGAACGGTAATGCTCGCTTCCCATTCCCTAAGGATAATCCACGTGCACGTTCCTGAACTCGAAGGGAACGTCCACCGTGAAAGCACCTATCTCCAGCGTCATCTCGCCGTTCAGCAGATGGAGGTCGAGCTGGTCCTGCTTGTACTCGTCGTCGAGCCTCACCCCGGTCTCGACGTCGTTGCCCACGAAAACGGTCTCATAGCCCTTCTCCTCCGATGCATTGAAGCCCAGGGCCGGGGTCGGGGTCTCGTCGATGGTGGTCACCTTTATGCCGTTTCTCGCATTGTAATTCAGGATGTTCTGGCCCATGAACACCAGGGCCGCGCCGTCAGCATCGTCGAAGTACACGTCATAGACCATGTGGGTGACGTTGAATCCCATTGACGTGGGGTTACGCATGTGGGCCGTCAGGGTCACCGTGTATGATACCACCGGCTGCGGTACCGGGGGGAAGCCCACCATCTGCACGTTGATGTTCGGCACTATGCTGTCTATGGTTATGCCCGTTATGATGCTCTCCTCCACGCCCGGGAACACCACGTCCAGCCCCAGGCTCCAGTTGGCCGGCCCGCTGGCCCCCGGCGAGGTCACGTTGTAGTTCCCCTCGATCCGGAAGGTGGTGCTGTTCCCCGCAATGTACTCGGCTATGACCTCCTCCAGAAGCGTCTTGTTCGACGAGGTCAGGACCAGGTCGGTGGATATCACGTTGTCACCCGGCAGAATGCTCTGATTGTCGATGGAGAGGTTGCCTATGTCGTAGCCCTTGTAGAACACGTCCAGCAGCGTATCGTTCATACCCACCTCCAGCGACGACGGGTTGTTTATACCCACGTCCACCCGGAAGCTCAGCGAATCCTCTGCCGTGCCCGTAAGTGTGATGTTTCCGATGGTGATGTCCACCGCCACGCCCGTTCCGATGGTAACGTTGAACTCGACGCCGGAGAGCAGGTAGCCCATCTCCGAGTCATCCGAGGGCCTGACGGTGACGTTCAGCTCGCCGCCGGCCAGGAAGTCGCCCACGAATCTATCGAGGTCGTCCGCATCCATTCCCTGCACCGAGAGGTTCAGCAAAAGCGAGTTCCAGCCCCTATCGAGGTACATCTCCCCCGTCTCTAGGTCCCCGATGACCGAGCCGTTGTACTCCACGTCAAGGGGTATGCTGGGCACGGTCCCGTACACGAAAGTGGGATTGAACAGGCGCACGTGCACCCTCAGGGTCATGGAATCGCCATGTGATTCCACCAGCTCAACCGAATCCACCTCGATCTCAAGTTCACTGCACCCTGGAATCTCCACATCCGAGGACAGGGTCAGATCGGAGCTGGCGCCGCCCTCGGCGCTGAAGTTGATGCTCACGCTGGCATTGAGGGTGACGTTATCTCCCTTGAGATGATCGGTGATCAGGTCGCGGACCAGGGTCCGGTTCCTCGGCGTCAGGTTGCCCCGTACCACCATGAGCGAATCACCAGGGACGACGCTCACGTTGGCCGCTTCCAACGTACCGAGAAGCTCCCGGAGCGCTCCCTGCCCGTACTTCAGCTCGACGCTTGCCTCGTCCATGCGCACGGAAAAGGTGGTGGGATTGTGCACGGAAAGGTTCAGCTCCAGCTCGAAGACGGCGTTCTCCGCGTCGGCGGAGATCAGACGGACGTCCTCGACGCCCACGTGCAGGCTGCCGTTGGACTCGAGGAGCACCGGAATGCTGTACTCCGAGAGCATGTAGGACAGGTTGTCGCCGTTCTCGGCCGAGCCCTTTATTATCAGTTCCACGTCGCTGCTGTCCAGAAGCAGGGCCACGATGCTCTCCACGTCCGATGCCTGGTCGATGGCGGCCTCGATCTCCATGAGCTCCGTCCAGGCCCCCGCCTCCAGCGACATGGCCGGGGTCTCGAGACTGCCTATGATACCACCCTGGTACTCCACGTCGAAGACCAGTGCCGGTACGGGCCCACGAACGTCCGTCGGATTGGTGATATGCGCTTCGACATCCAGAAGGAAACCATCGTTCGATGTCCCCTTGAGCGTCATGTTCCCAAGGTCGATGAACACTCCCTCCGTAAGACCGGCAATAGTGAGGCTCAGCTCCATATTCTCGGCTACGGCCCGGGAAATGCAGGGAGCGCCGTATTCCGCCGCGAGGCTAACATTGATGCTGGAGTTGATACCGGCGAGGTAGTTGCCTGCCAGCACCGACATGACATCCATGTCCGTCGGTACGAGCGATACGGAGCGGTTTATCCAGAAGGCGCCCGAGGGTGCCTCGATGTCTCCAAGAACCACCTCCGCAAACTCGATACCCCCGTATGAAAGGAGGGCGGCGAGAGCCTCCAGGGTCACCCCCAGCGCCCCCGGATTGCTGATCTGAACGCTGACGTTCAGGCCCAGCTCGCCCTGGGGGTCGAATGAGGTCAATGTGAAGTTGAATTCGCTCGTTCCCACGGGTCCGGGGCTGTCCATGGTGACCGCAAGACCGGTACTGGAAAGAACCCCCGCCAGGACGGTGCCGTGATCGTCCCTTACCGGGCCGATGAAAAGTGTTGTGTTGCGACCCTTCATGTAGGCTCCGACCACCTCGCCGAGGACCACTGCATCCGGCATGAAGGGGGACGGACTCAGCGTGATGTTGTTCCATCCCGAAGACAGCTCCATATCTGTAACGGACAGCACGCCCAGTTCACCATGAGAGGTCCCCAGGGCCACTGTGAAATCCGGTATCTTCCCGACGATGTCGAAGGGGTTGAAGACGTTCAGGGAGCAGGAAACGGTGATGGAATCCGTATCGCATGCCAGGAGGTTGACGTCACGTATATCGATCTCGAAATCCGGTACGGGATCCAGGGTGATGACCGTCTCAAGTTCCCCCAGGACCCTGGCCCAGCCCCCGGCGGTACCGGTGGCGTTCACCGTGGCGGTTATGTTCACCCGGTTACCCGTGAGATAATCCTCCAGAAGGGGCCGTAGTACCGAGCGGGCGGGCGACAGGGAAAGGTTCATGGGAATAAGGTTCAAGCCGGGTGTGAGGGCAATATCATTCAGGGTGAACGTACCCAGATCCCCGTGAGCGCAAACGGAATCTAACCTCAGCTCCGGTATCGTCAATGCGAAGGGCGCGGGATTCGTGATGGAGACAGTTACCGCAAGCGACAGGGTGTCGGTATTGAGAGAGGAGGCCATGATCGCCATATCCGTGATATCGCAGGCGAACTCACCGGCGGCATCCAGCGAAAAGGTGAACGACATGCTATTCAAGATATCGTCCAGGGCCCCGTCCGCAGAGGGGCTGACCTGGAGAACGGGGGAACGGCCCTCGAGGAAGGCGGTGACCAGATCCTTAAGGGGATCGTCTATCTCCCCCTGCGGGGTCTTCATGGCGGAGCGGAGTGAGAAGCTGTTTGTTCCCTTGCCTATGTGCAGCGGCCCCGGCTCGATCCACCCGAGCAGGTCATTTCCGTACTGTATCGTAAGGTTCAGCCCCGTGAGCTCGCCCTTCACGTCAACAGGAGAGGTGACTGTAACCTCGGCATCGAAGACCACCGAGGTATTCGTGATGTTCACCAGTTCCAGGTCGGCAAGGGAGACCTTCACGTCGGAGGTGCCCTGAAGTGTAACGTTCATGGTCGTCTCCGCCAGGGCACACTCCACCAGCGAGGAGGAGGCATTCACATCCGCCCTGCCTCCCATGACCACCGAGAGCGCCGTATCCCGGCCGCTGAGGTAATTCCCAACTACATCTCCCAGCAATTCGTCATCGCTGATATTGAGTACGGCCTCCACTTCAACGGCAGCAATGGATGTATCTATGGAAAGCGAGCCGAGCGTGACATTGCCCAGGGGGCGGCCCCCCACCCCCACCGATACCCGGAGCGATCCTATCCTGGCGCTCAGCCCCTCGGGTCCGGTTATTCCCAGTTCCAGGGACAGCACGAGTTCGTCATCATCGGCGCTTACCAGCGACAGCTCACGGACGGAAAGGGCCAAGGGGGTAGTGCTCGGCGTCTCCACCGATATGTTCATCGAGGAAAGAACGGCGGATATGCCGCCCGAGGCGGCGCTTCCCGAAAGGCTCAGTTCGAGAGGCTCGCCATTGATGTAGGCGGTTGTGAGGTCGGACAGGAGATCCGCGTCATGTATGGTCACAACCCCCTGACCGGATACCTGGTTGCTGCCGGGAGATACGCGGAACGGCGAAAGGTCGATACTTCCTGCGCTGCCCCTGGTATCTCCGGTCTCCTCCCGTATATCCAGCACCAGACCGTCTATCTCTCCCGAGACCGAAGTGGGATTGTGAACCTCGGCCCCGTATGTGCAGGTTATCCCTTCACCTTCGATGTCAATGGCCAGGTCGGTAATGTCCACCTCCAGGCCCCTGTCGGCCCCGTCCCCGCCCAGCCGAACGATGGTCTCGAACTGCGACAGGGCATATCCCAGCATTCCCGGGAGGGCTGCGTCGCAGGAGCCGGTTACAGTTAATGATATGCTCCTGGATGACAGGTAATCGGATGCTATCTTCGCGAGGACCCGCTGGTCGGCTTCGATCATATCCAGCGTTACGTGGAAGGTATTGTTGCCCCGGGAGAGCTCGACTCCGTGTCCCACGGCCGTTCCCAGCGCCCCGTGGGAGGTATCCAGGGACAACGAGATATCGCCCAGTTCCACACTCAGTGGCGAGGGGGATTCAACCTGGACCGTGGCGTTGAACACACATGACGAGCTGCCGGTTCCCCGTAGGTCCAGGGATGTGACGTCCACCAACAGGTCACCCATGCCCGGGATAGTCAGCTCCTTGTCCAGGTCGAGCTCCAGGGACACCGCCGAGAGGAGGCCGCCCGTGGTGACCTCCACCGTACCGGCGAGCCTCACGTTCAATTCATCCTTGGAATAGAAATCATGAAGGAACGCATCCAGGGCATCGTCCTTACCACAGTGGAACACCGCTTCAACCTCGGTCCGGCCCTCCTTCAACTTGCCGCTGGAGATGGCAGTGTCTCCGAGCAGGTCATCTCCGTAGTACATGTCCAGCTCCATTGGATGGAATTCAACGTCCATTCCGGAGGGAGTTCGGACGTTCAGGCCCACCGACAGGGTAAGGCTGTTCCGGCTCGAGGAGATGAGTTTCATCGACTCTATATCTATATCCGCCTCGTCCAGCTGTCCCTGCGCATACCAGTTGGAGATGAACGGCGTGAGAATGATCAGGATCGCAACACCGATGACGCCTGCCAGGATATATCCGGCCTTGCCCCTGCCCTTTCTTGATCTTCTGCTCCGGGATCCATCCGGGACCACGTCGTCCGATCCCCCGGGCTCTTGGTCGAGTTCCGGGCGTTCTTCATCCCCATCCCACTCGCCATTCCCCTCATCTCCCTCACCTTCCTCATCTCCCTCATCTCCCTCGCCCTCCTCGATGTTCCTTTCCTCTTCGTTGCCCATAAAGTCATCGTCGGATCCATCCATATTCTTATCCTTATCGTCGGATTCCTCCCCCTCCTCGTCGATAAGATCATCGTCAAAACCGTCCACGTCGTCCACGAACGTACCCCCATCGTCATCGCCACCAATCTTATCCATCTCATCCATCTCACCCATCTCATCCATCTCGTCCATCTCATCGTCACCCTCGCTCATATCGAAGGTATCTTCATCGGATCCCGAAAGCTCCGACCGATCATCCCTGTCAAGGTCTATGCCGTGGACATCCGCCAGCATGTCGTCCAGGTCGTCGAACTCGTCCTCTTCGAGACCGTCTTCCAGCATTTCCGGCTGCTCTTCGCTCATTAGTTTGCCTCCCGTAATGATAAAAAGCGTTCGAAACGTAGATAACTGATTCGAATACAAAAAGGTATGTGAATTATCTGTTGATAGGTCCCTGTTCCCGGATCCTCCCCGTGACATAAATATCGGTGCAATCCGTGATATCTACATTCATAAAAAGCCCCAGGGGAAGCACATCGCGCACGACCAAGGTGGTATAATCGTCGCAGCGAAGGAGGGTCGAACCGCGGGTTCCGCGCTCCACCGAAAGCGCTTTCACGGTTGTACCGACCTTTGATCGGAGCCGCTCTCCTGCGATATCGAAACGCAGCCTCGTGAGCTCCCGGGACCGGTTCTTCGCCTTCCATCCCGGGACTCGATCACTGGTCACGGCAGCGGCAGGGGTTCCCGGCCTTGGAGAGAATCGGGTGATGTTCACTACCTCTGGCCTCACCTGCTCCAGAAGCTCTACCGTCTTCCGGAAGGATGCGTCCGTTTCACCGGGGAAGCCCACAATAACATCGGTTGATAGCGTTAGTCCCGGGAGCTCCACGCGAAGGCGCTCCACCAGGTTCACGTACTCCGCGACGGTGTATCGCCTCCCCATGGCCCGCAATATCTCGTCGTCCCCGCTCTGTACGGGAAGGTGCAGGAACGAATATATCTTCCCGGACCTCATGACGGGTAAAAGTCCATCCACTATCCGCTCAAGGCCCCAGGGATTCATCATTCCTACCCTCATTCGGAAATCGACGTCCTCGTTATCCGATAGAATGTCAGAAAGCAGTTCAGGGAGGTAATATGGACCTGGATCTCCAATTTTCCCCTTCACCAGATCGAAACCATAGACCGCATTGTCCTGGCTTGTTATGAATACCTCTTTTTTGCCGGTATCGAGAGCTGCCTTTATCTCAGCCCTTATGGAGTGAAGAGAATAACTTCGAAGGGGGCCCCTGGCAAGGCGGGTTATGCAGTAGGCACAGCTGCCCAGGCAGCCGTTGGATATCACCTGAATGTGGGTGATGGACAACTTCTCGGCCTCGGGAGATACCACGTTGGAGCCGATGAGCGAATCGAGCGATGAGCCCTTCCGTTCCTTCCGGGTGAAATTGCAGGCTGGCGGAACTGTGGCCTCCGAAGGATCCTTCATCTCATCCTCGGGAGTCCCGTCAGCGACGATCCGGTCCTTCAGAATATCGGATCCGCGTATGACACACGCCGCCAGTTCATGCACCAGGGCGGGTAGTTCCCGTTCGCTGCCGAAGGGCAGAAAGCGAACCGCCGGAAAACGCTCTTCCACAATGCCCCTGCGGGCCACTGACATGCAACCGGACACTATGACGGGAAGGCCAAATCCCAGAAGCGTCCCCATCTCCCTGAGCATGTTGAGCTCGGTGCGCTCAATAACGCAACACGTCTGGACCAGGGCCATGTCCGCCAGGGCTGGATCGCTCACGATGTTGTGTCCCTCCGCCTCCAGAAGCCTTCTGTGCGCAGTTGCCTCGCCGAAATTGGCGGTGCAGCCGAATGCTCTTATGAGTATGTTCATGTATTCCCTGTTCCGCATGTGATGGCAAGGATTCGATACGGCGTATCGGGTCGAGAGTGCTATTCCCGTACTTATGGTTATCAGGTTTTTTCTATTCCATTGCAATTATCGTACCAGAAACCTTAATTATGAAATCTATAAAATCATATTTGTAATATCTTTTCCCAGCAACTCAAGCCATATTTCTACGAGGTGAGACGAACATGCAAGCAATACGAAGAGTCGCATCCATCCTGATTGCGACCATGATCCTCAGCAACATTATCCTTTCACTTCCTTCCTTTCTGGAGGGATCTAAAAGCCAATCCGTTCCTGGAGACGGGAACGAGAGCTTCGATACGGCAACCGAGATACCGACCGACGGCAGCCGGCGGGCCGATAGCGTCAACCTCGATACTGATCTCGTGGATTTCCTGAAGTTCGATCTCCAGCCGGCCCAGGGCGAATGCCTCAACACGACAGTCGTTGTTAACGCCAGCGTTCCCGGCACGATGATCTTTGCCGTGTTCTATATGCCCGACAGGCTGGATTTTGCCTGGGGTGTCGCCTCCGGGGGGGTAATGGAATTGAATTACTCGTTCTGGGCGGCGATACCGGGTTACTACTACGTGACCCTGGCTACGATGAGCGTGGTGGATGCCGATTACAACATCTCCGCCACCACGGACCCGGTGGTGCATACGCCCGACGGCGACAATTCCATTACCGAGGCGACCCCAGTGAGCCACGGGAATGCCTACAACGGCAGGGTGAACAAGACAAGCGATCCCTATGATCTCTACAAGATCCAGGTCCAATCCGACGTCGACACCGGTGACGGCCTTTATGTCCATCTCGACGTCTTCAAGGATGTAGGCGTCTCCGTGTTCGACCCTGCCGGAGAGGTCCGGGACGGATCCAATCTGTTCTCTTCCAGCGATCCGAACCGGGGAGAGACAGTGAGGTTCGTAGCAAACCAGACGGGCGAGTACGTGATAATGGTTTACTTCGACTCATTCATGCCGGAGGGGGAGTTCGCCAACTACGAGCTTACCGTGAACATCACGCCAGGTCTTCCACACGACGAGGATTGGTCGGCGCCAAAGGCGGTACCGACCACGCTGGGACTTCACAACGGCTCCTTCGACAGCTCCTTCGACGAGTACGATTTTCTCTCCATCGACCTGACGAAAGGCGATGAGCTCAACATCTCATTTATGACCGATACGGAAGACTGGGACATCAACGTCCGGGTATTCGATCCACAGGGTGAGCAGATGGGCGGAAGTGGCTACGGAGGCGGGGGCTATTACAGGGAGAGCACATACATAGAAAGCAACGGAAGCCACCATATCGAGATACACAACACGGATTGGAAGATATTCAACTACACCTACCTCGTGACGACAGACGGCGTCCATTTCGGGAACACACGCCCCCTGGCCCACAACATAACGTCCGATACCATGATCCTTGCCGAGGACACCAACGACACATACGACCTTTCCGCCGTGTTCGATGGAGGTCTGCCCGGAAATTACACCCATCTACCGGGAGAGAACGCGACCGGTAACATATCGGTGAACTTATCCGAATGGGGGATGGCCCGGATAATACCGAAGGCCGACTGGTACGGGAACGCCACCCTCGTCTTCAATAGCACCGGTTACTTCGGGAATACCCTTGAATTCACCCTGAACGTATCGGTGACCCCAATCAACGACGGACCCTTCTTCGCCGACATCGCCGGAACCCCCATGCCGGCGTTGTTCTGGATACACGCCACGGAGAACAGCTGGAAGAACTTCACGGCGAACATCACCGACGTGGACAATTCATCGGACGAGTTGACCGTAACGGTGACCGGGGATACGGACAACCTGCATTACGATCCTGGTGACGGCCTGTTCCATTATCTGACGTCCGACGGTTCGCTGGATAGCGAGGAGTTCACGGTGAGCGTATCCGACGGGCTCGAGACAGATACGCATACCGTTCACGTGGACATCACCTCAGTGAACGACGCGCCCAGGGCCTGCCCCATCATTCTCATTTCGGGGGGGAACGGGAGCCTTACGGTGACGCTTTCCACGGACAGGGGATACGACGAGGAGGACGACGATCTCACCTATCTCTGGATGTTCGGGGACGGATACAACGAGATGGATGTCGATCTACTGCGGGTGACCCATACCTACGATGCCCCGGGAATCTACGAGGTGATCCTGGAGGTGAACGACTCGGTGCTCGCCGACAGAAGCACCCTCGAGATAAACGTGAGCCTTCCGGAGGAACCCGACATCCCGCAAGAGCCGCAGTGGTTCGATGATCTGCCGGACGAGCCCGTTGGAACCAATCTGTCCATGCAGGTGGAGATAACCTCGGCTGTGGTAACGGACAGGCAGCTCTCCGAGGGATCTTTCTCGGTCACGGTGAATTCCACCTACGACATATCCGGGACGTGCGGCCCGGAAGTTGAAGTGATATACTTTTACTACGGCGTGGAGGAGCCGTACGCCGAGACAGGCGTATGGTGGAGACCCATTGACGAGGATGCGGCCAAGGTGGAGCCCGACAATGGAACCTGGAGCCTGGACTTCAGCGAGGAGGATTCATACCTACTGTTCACCGGGCTCGACTGGATGAAGATCATGGCCATGGGCTGGGGGGATGACGGTTACAACGTGGATATCGAGGATGCCGATTATGAATACATCCCGTACGATGATAGCGATGGAGAGGAGATAGATCCATCGCTGTGGAAGAACATGACCAAGAGCTACACGGACGACGAAAAGGATGAAATGTACCGGCATATGAAGATAACGTCTCTAAATTTGTATACGGACGAAATGGAAGCAGAGGTCATTTCCGCCACCTTCGGAGAACGTCCGGACCTAGATATCATAGATCTATCCTCCTGGCTGGATGGCAGCACATTTCATGTAGACCTTACCACACGGGGCTCTCCGTGGGAGCCCGACCCTGACATATCACCACTTGATCTAGACGACCCAAAAGCCGCAGAAGAGTGGCTCCTCAGAGAGGAGGTACAATATTTCGTGTATCTCGTATCCCCCGACTTCAATGAAAGTGGGTATGCCATAGAAGATCTCTTCTACGGCCAGAGCACAGACGAGGTAGACCAAGTGCTTGAGATCTTCTTTCTCAGTTATCCGATAAGCCTTTTTGCCGCTTCGGAGATCGAAGGAAACACCATTAGCTGGGAAGTTTCACTGGACACACTCGCCATGTGGGGCCTGGAACCTTCCACCGATTTCGAACTCTTCGCATTCGTACACTTACAACAGACGGTGGAGGTTTACGAGGAATTTGCCTCGGGGTATGATTCCGCGGGACACGGGGCTTTCTCACCTGATACATCCTCGGGGATGGCGGGCGGTAATGGTGGAGGTGGCGGAGAGGGATCCGGCAGCAGCCTGGGAACGGTGGCATTGGTTCTGGGAGGCATCGGAATATTGGTCATTATCGTTGTCATCATCGTCATTGTGCTTCTCGTCCTCAGGCGAAAGAAGAAATCACCTGAAAAGACCCCTGGCGGAGACGCTGTTTCGGGAATGGATGCGGATGAGCTGGAAGAAGAGGTACATCGGCTGATCGCCGAGGCGGAGAGCAAGAGTATCCGCGTTACGGGGTACAGGGATGACATGGAGAGTGCCATTTCGAATTACGGGATGGATCCCGAGGTACTGGGTGATAATCTCAGAAAACTTGCTCGCAGGATCCAGGCCGAGCTCCGGCCCGTAGGGCAGTCAGCGGGAGCGGATGCGCCTCAGCCTCCCGCTCCCATTCCTCCCTTGCACCAGGAAGTATTGGGCCAGTCTCCCGAAAGGGAGAATGCGATGGCTGTCCCGTCAGCAGCGGAGGCGGGTGAGCCGTTTCCGTCCTCGGTACCAGATGAAAATGCGCCGAGGGATACGGCCTCCGTGGAATTCACCACTCCCCCGTGCCCCTCCTGCGGCGGGTTCTCGACGTATTATCCAGAATACGAATGTTTCTACTGCGATCACTGCCAGGAATACGTTTACGAGGAGGGCGATAGCGGAATGGGCGGCGGGAACCAAGCGGAGGATGTGAGCGGCGCGGAGGATGTGGGCGGAGGAACCGACCTGCAAGGAATACCGCAACCGCCAATGGATGAAAACCCTGTGGAAGGACTGTCAGGGTGGTAATGGAATCGATACATGAGCAAACATGGAAAACGAACTATTGGCACGTGAATGAAAAGGGATAGTATATATTTCCTAAAAGAAAAAAAAAACGCGGGATGGGAGGACCGGGAAAGGTCTCAACTGACCGATACGACCTCGCCCGTGGTCAGGTCCACGGTCAGCGTCCTCGGTTCCATCCCCTTCATCTCTATCTGAAACTCCACGGTGTTGCTCCTGTAGCTGACCTCGAGGTTCTCGAGGCTCGAGATATAGACCGCGTGCTTCTTTCCTCCCTTGTCCAGTACCTTCCCCTCCTCCTCCAGAAGCCCCACAGCCTCGAGCTGGGCCACCTTCTTGTAGCAGGTCGCGAAGGGTATGAAATAGGTAAAGGCTATATCCTTTATACTCATGCTCCTGCGGGAAGTGCCGGAAATTATCTTGAGGCAGTAGTCGTCCATCAAGAGCTGGGCCATTGCTAGTTCCTTGATATCGAGCTCCTCTCTGACATCGATCTGAGTTACCGTCCGTGTCATTGGGATGTCTCCTTGACCCCCTTCGCATAACATAGCGGCCCCGTTATGCAAAGAGAAAGGTTGTTCCGATTCATATATCGGAGCTCGCATTATATAAAAGGGAAGGTACAATAACAGGAGGTAGTTCCAAGAAGTGAATCCCATCCGTGATAATATCCTGCAATAAAATATACCGAATCGACGTTGGGATCCATCTCTCGAGAAGATAAAAGGAGTATGCGGCGAGGAAAATGAAGCTTCTGGACGAAAGATTAACAGGACATGTTGATGACAATATCATTCTACCCGTCCTGAAGGGAGATTATACTCAGGCCTCGCGGAGCATCACGAGGGCAGTGGACGGCATATACGCCAACATACCTGACAACAGGCGGGCATCCTACGGAAGGGTGCACGCCATCAAGGTGCTGGTCCGGCATCTTCAACGGGAGCTCTCGGAGAGCGGAGTGGATATGCTGGAATGTGCAGTCGGGCTCTACGAGGAAGGATCCGGGGAGAAGGAAAGGGGATGCGCACTTGGCCTGCTCTCACTTTACGGGCTCGAGGACCATGAAGCGGTGATACCCTACTTCGAGAGGGCTGCTTCCTCAACGGAATGGGAGCTTAGAGAGCTTGCCCAGATGTTCCACAGGAAGATCATCGGAAGACATCGCCGAAGGGCCCATGATCATCTGTCGGTCATGGCCGGATCGCCGGACCCGAACCTGCGGAGATTCGCATCGGAGACTCTTCGGCCCGTATGCGAGAACAAATGGCTATACGGGGAGCCCGAATACTCCCTCTCCATTCTGAGAAAGCTTTTCCGGGAGAGACACCGATATCCACGCTCCTCCGTGGGCAACAATCTGAGCGATCTGGCCAGGAGGCTGCCGGAAATGGTGTATTCCTTAGTGGAGGAACTGGTGAATAGCGGCGACGGAAACTCCCGCTGGATAGCCGAGAGGGCATGCAGGAACCTGGTAAAGAAAGAGCCCATCCGGGTAATGGATATTCTCGGAACCGACGAGTACAGGTACAAGAAAGCGGTATTCACGCGGGAAGATCGTATAGATTAGATATCATCCGTTGACTTGATATCTTCAATGTAAGGGCGGGCGGGAATTGCTTTCGTCGCACGCCCTCGATAGAATTCTATGTTCCTGCTTGTTTCGGATTCCCTATTGCTCCCCGTTCATCCTCTTCATCCCGGTCCCGATGGACGATCTAAAGACGCGTGTGGGTCCCATGTACAGCTCACCAAGTTCCTTCGCCCTTTCCTTGTCCATCCCCCGGGCCACCAGCTCCGCCACGAATATCTTCTCGGCCTTTCTCGCCTTGCGGACGAAACGGAAGTATGTGGGGATCATCTTTACCATTATGGTGATCATCTTCGGGAAGAGCGAGGCCACCAGCCTGCCGCCGTGATGCTTCGACCTTCCGTTCCTGCCATTCCTGCCGTTGATGGGCATGTCATGCGCTCCTTTCACGGGCAACCCCCTCAGTCGTCATCGTCGTTATGGCAGTGATGATGACCGAATCCCTTGCCGAGTCCCTTGAGGCTCAGGTTCGACATGTACTCCCGGGTCAGCTCGTAGGCCTTGGCCTCGGGCATTCCCGCCTTCTTCAGTTCGTTGTAGAATGTGGCGATGGACACGGCATAGTTCTTGGCCTGCTTCGGAGCGTAGAACACGTCCGATATCTCCTTCAACAGGTGGGGTACCTTCTCCGATACCACCTCGAGTATCTCCTTGATCTTCTCCGGGTCGGGCATCTCGTGCTTGGGCATATTATTTACCTCCTATATGCCGATACGGTGGTCATTTCATATATCAATCCCGAGCAGTTGTGCCCACTTCTTCATCACTTCCTCGGACAGGCTGTACTTCGGGGTCCTGTCTCTCGAGACCACGACGATCCCTTCATCCAAAAGCGCCTTCAATCTCTCCCGGACTATGCGCCTTGAGGCAGATCCCCTGCGCTCCCGCAGCTTATCGGTTATCCGGGATATATTCTGGTCCCGGCCTTCGAGGAGCACCTCCACGATCTCCCGCGATATGCTGTCCTTCACCTCCGGAAGCGCCAGGTCTATTCCGATGCGCCCCTCGCGCATGGCAGTGGCCAAGAGGCGGTAATAGCTGCGGGTGGCCTTCTCCATCTTTCGGACCGGGCCGAGGAGAGTGGAAAGGGCATCTTCGAGCTCCTCGATGCGGCGGTTCAGCTCCTTTATCTCACGTACGAGGTCTTTGTCGGACACGGGACGTGAATCGAGGTATGCGTAAATATAGATTGTCCATTTCTTCCAATAATCCAGGCGGTGAGCGAACTCTCTTCTCCACGGTCCACTCCAAGATAGATATTTGTGTAAAGACGCCCATCATGGGCACCTTTCCCTGGAAGACGGGCCAGGTAATCCCGTCTTCACCCATGCTGGGCATACCTTTCTCGGCCACGCTTATATATATAGTTCTCGTTCCCGTCTTAGCCAGATGAGCGCGTCCGATACGGAGGCGATCACAATTTACATTCGCTACAGTAGCGAGATGAGCACACATGTCCCTACGAAGCTCTTCGGGTACGGTGAAGCGTCAAATCGACGGGAAGGAGTATCGATAGAAAGGCGGAGGAGGTGCATCACGTGGTACCCATTTTCCTCGGGGGAGCTGATAATCATTGAACTTTGTTGCACAAAATTTTTATTGAAACAATACAATAGTAAAAAATAATCTTAGAAGTTAACAAACCATCGAACATTCCAAAATTATACCGATTGAAACACACGGGAGAATTGGGAAATATGGATGAAATTAATGACTATTGTTCCTATATGGACTTGGCCATAAAGGAAATGGAAAAATCCCTTGAAGAACCTAGGTCAGATGGAAAAATACTCCCCAAAGTAGGAGCCATATTACTTTTTCCCAATGACGAGGTGGTAGGCGCATACAGGGGCGAATTAAGGGAAGGAGATCATGCCGAATTTACTTTATTAGAGCGGAAACTTGGTCATAAGAGACTGGATGATAGCATTCTTTTCAGTACATTGGAACCCTGTGTAAGACGGAATTCTCCAAAAATTGGTTGCAGTAAACGAATCATTAATGCTCGCATCAGAACAGTATATGTTGGAATCCAGGATCCCGATCCTACTGTAGCAGGAAAGGGGATTAAATATCTTGAAAGGCGTGGTGTAAAGATAATTATGTTTGACCGTATATTTCAGAAAGAGATTGAAAAACAAAATAGACAATTCTTAGAACAAGCCAAAAAAAGAGCCATACAAGTAGAAAAGGATGAAATTGTAACTGAATTTGAACAAGCGATTCCAAGGGCCGATTTTAACAAGTTTTCAGATGAAGCCTTGAAAAAATTTATTACGGAAGCAAAACTTCATCACAAGTTAAAAGATACTGATTTTCAAAATTATTTGGCAGATATAGGTGCTATGCGATTGGATGAAGAAGCGAATATTTTTAGACCGACTGGCATGGGCATTCTCCTATTTGGAAAAAATCCACGAAGGATGTACAACCAAGCGGGTCTAAAAGCATACGTAGATTACGGAAATAATAAAGTTGAGCCAATGGAATTTGACCAACCTCTGGTTCTTGTTCCAGACCTTGTAGAGAAATGGCTGAAAAAAACCTTACCACTTTCTAAAGATACTACCTCCTTTAAACGAAAAGATGTTTCCGATTTTCCGATAGATATACTGCGTGAAGTAATTATAAATGCTCTCGTTCACAGGGATTATATAATTGAAGGAACATCATCATCCTTAGAGATCAATAAAGAAAAAATCGTTGTAAAAAGTCCAGGGGCACCGGTACCATCTATTTCATTAGGACAACTTAATTCCTTTAAAGCTCCATCTATCAGACGAAATCCAATTATTACCTATGTTTTTAGCCTTATGGATTATGTTGAAGAAACAGGTTTTGGGATGAAAGCCCTACTATATCTGAATTCAAAATACGAGTTGCCATTGCCAAAGTATACTATGGAAGGCCCTTTTCTAACATTGACTTTCCCACGTAATTTAGAAGTAATGAGAAGGATTTCCTCCAATAAAAACATATCCAAACTGAATGATGAAGAGTTAACGGGATATGACTTCATCAGAATAAAAGAAAATGTAACTCGAAAAGAATACCAAGTACATTTTAATATTCAGAATGATAAAAAGGCAGAAAGACACCTGAGAAAAATGGTTGATCTAAATTTAATTGCCCGTAAAGGTTCTGGGAGAGCAACACGCTACGAGATTATCCCGACATGATAAACGACAATGTGTCGGGGAAGTGATTCATTATGCGGAAATCACTCAATTGTCCCGACATGGTGGAAAATATATGTCGAGGTTGTCGGGAAAAAATCATCATTTCAACCTTAATCCCGACATGAGCTAGAAAGATATGTCGGGTTAATAGAAAAGGAAATGACTAAGACATCGGAGTAATAACGCATGTCAACTAGGAGTCTGAAAGGCGAGAGAGAAAGAATAATTATCGGGAAAAAATATCCCGAATACCGCAAGGGATCCTGCGCCTGCTGCGGGAAGGAACTACCTGCCGGAACGATTAAGTTCTGCAGCGACGAGTGCTGCAGGCAGTACGTGGGCGAACCTCCCACCATGAGCTTCCGGGAGAGGGTCACCTGGGACCGGTTGAAGAAGATCGTACTGCTAAGGGACGATTACTTCTGCCAGGAATGCTTGAAAAGGGGTATCGAAAGAAAGGCGGAGGAGGTGCATCATGTTGTACCCATCTACCTGGGAGGTGCGGAATTCGAGTCGGGCAACTGCATTTCCGTATGCTCCGAACATCATAAGATGCTGCACCGGGCGCTGCCAAGGGCAAGGGTGGAGAGGGGCGAGGGAGGAGGGAGGTTGACGAAACGGGAGATGGATGAGTACTGGGAGGGTCTGGAGGAAGGATAGCATAAAATAATTTATATACCATCCCTCATCTTGACATTTGGGGTGTTCGTCCTGAACCGCTCGTTAAGAAGGCCCGTATTTTTCGTCACGATCCTGATCCTTTTCCTTCTGCCAGTAGGCAGCGTGGAGGCAAGCGGCGGTGTCAGCTACGTTGAAAGCAACGGGAAGGAGGAGCACAACATCGGATACCTTTCCGTCGGGGACAAGGTCGACTATTCGTGGGATGTCGATAACGAAGGCGATATTCTCGACTTCCACATCATCAACAAGGACACGACCGTGACCTATCACCCAAATTCAGACAGCAGTGGTGAAAAAAGCGTTCTGGTCATAGATTTCCCAGGTGACTATTTCCTCGTGTTCGAGAATCGACAGGACTCCATGGTGGAGTACAGCTACAGCTACACAGTAACGGACGCCTCTTCCCAGGAGGATGACATAGACGGGGAAAATGAGGGTGATCTGTTCTTCATCTTCAGCATGTTGATCCCTATAATCGCGATCGCGTTCACTATCGCAATAGTCATCTTGATCTACAGAAGGAAAAAGGCCCTCTGTAACCGGGAATATTACGGACATCGGGCGGATACCGCTTCTGCGACACATCTTCAGCACCCACAAGCGCTGCATAGAGCGCCCGCCTCCCAGCCCACCATCATCGTCCAGCACATCGGCGAGTATGTGGCGGGTAACAGGACCAACATCGGTCAGTACATGCAGGACAACCGGACGCAGACGACGAACGTCTCCACCGGGGACAACATCACCATCTCCGATAGCGTTATCCAGAGGTCCTCGATAGGTGGTGGGACCCAGCAGGTGGGAGTGGCCAATAAGGCTAAGATACTGGCGAGGTACGAGACCATACTCAGGCATGTTCTTCACGACGGAGTGATCGACGGAGGGGAAGCGCAGCTGCTGGCTCAGATGAGGGGAAGCGACAATATCTCTATGGTGGACCATGATGTGGTCCTGAGGAAGGTACTGGGAAGATAGAATCGGAGCCGATTTTTATCTATGGCAAATGGGTGCGACGGGAGCGATATGTTCCACTACGACCCCATTGAGCGGACCTATATCGACTGAGACGGACACAGGGCCAACTGCGATGAAATCATAACCGATCCCAACGAATGGAGAGGCAGAAGGGCGCTTGGACGATCCTATCGACGCGGAGGAGGCCTCCGTCAATTGAGAAGAAGGATTCGATAAAACGCCATTACCGGCCTCCAATGGGGATGAACTGGACTAAGAAGACGTTCTGGAAAATGTGTGAAGGAACATCGAGCGACATCAATGTGCGCAGTCATCTCCGGACCTGAGATAGTATGCGCCCCAGCCAGATTCCCGTCAACGCACACGAGCCCTCAAGAACTAATTTATTAAATACCATTAGATATTTTCACCGTTTTGGTCCGCAGGCAGGTGTGAACATATGGCGGAAGTAGTACTAAAGAACGTTTCCAGGCAGTACGGGGAATTCTATGCGGTGAAGGACGCCAACCTCGTCATCGAGGACGGCAGCTTCGTGGTCCTTGTGGGGCCCAGCGGATGCGGCAAGTCCACCACCCTCCGAATGGTGGCGGGTCTCGAGAAGCCCACCAGGGGCAAGATATTCATAGGTGGAAGGGACGTAACGGAGCTTGAACCGAAGGACCGCAACATCGCCATGGTGTTCCAGAGCTATGCACTCTATCCCCACATGACCGTGTACGGCAACATGGCCTTTGCGCTCAAGGCCGGGCACTTCGTGGATGGGAAGCGCAAGAAACGGTATCCCAAGGCGGAGATAGACCGGAGGGTGAGGGAGGCTGCCGATGTCCTCGGTATCATCGACCAGCTGGACAAGAAACCAAAGCAGCTCAGCGGCGGCCAGAGACAGCGGGTGGCCCTGGGAAGGGCCCTGGTCCGGAACCCGTCGGTATTCCTCATGGACGAACCCCTCTCCAACCTGGATGCAAAGCTCCGCACCAAGATGAGAGTGGAGCTCAAGAGGCTCCACAGGACCCTTGGCACCACCATCATCTACGTCACCCACGACCAGATGGAGGCCATGACGCTTGCCGACCGCATAGCGGTGATAAACGAGGGCGTCTACAGGCAGTATGCGCCTCCCCTCGAGACGTACAAGAGGCCGGCCGACTCCTTCGTGGCAACCTTCATCGGCAATCCCGCCATGAACCTCCTCAAGGGTAACATCGAGCCCCACGAGAGGGGATACTCGTTCCATTCGGGTTCGTTTTCCTTCGATCTGCCCCGGATCATTGCCAGGGCGGTCTACGAATACAAGCCCTCTTCGTCGGCCGTCTCCTTCGGAATAAGACCGGAGGACGTGGTCGTGAAGCCTGGTGCTGACAGAGGAGCGGGAATGGACGGAAAGGGACCTCTTACGGGAAGCGTTTACGGATTGGAGGCACTGGGTAGCAGGGATTACGCCTTCATAAGGGCGGGGAAGGCGGAGATAACCGCCGAGGTCCCGGCGGGTTCGGGCCTATCCATTGGCGATACCTGCAGGATCTTCCTCGCCAGCCCCAAGGGTCACATTTTCGACGGGAAAGGGAGGGCGATCTGCTGATGCGGGGTTCGGGGTATACGGTGGCCGGACGGACCTTCCTTTTACTTTCAGTATCATTGCTTCTATTTGCTTTCGTCCCTCCTTTTCCGTCATCCCCCGGCAGGGCCGATGTGGTCGATGTGGTAGTCACCTCGGGACAGAATCTACTTTTCGACGCCGAAGAGAACGAGGACGGGGGCGAACAGAACTATCCCATGAATGAACGCTTGCATGCTTCGTCCGCGGCAGGCCCCACTCGCAGTCCACCCTCGGTGGACGGCAACTTCATGGATTGGAGCCTGGATGACGTGGTCTACGTCGATCCCTGCATCACCGACAGGTACGGACTCGGCGACGGTGGTGACGACGGGCGTGATATGGTGGCTGCATACGCTTATATTGATGCGGACGAGGTGATGTTCAGGGTAGACCTTCTGGACCTTACCTTCGGTGCGGAGTCGGGGAAGCTCGATCTTTACGTTCTCCTGGATTTCGCCACCGGGGGCCAGCAGTGGCTTCCGGACTACACGGAATGTGCCACCGACAATCCCTGGGAGGTGGCAGTGGCCTTATATGATGCAGATCATTACGCCGTATATTACTCCGACTGGACCACGAACAATTCCACCTTCGCGGGAGCTGCCTATCACAGCCAGTTCGACTCGGTGGAGTTCGCTCTGCGGATGTCGGCCCTTACGGACAACGGCTACTCTCCCATGAACCCTCTGAGGATGCAGTTCTTCACCACCAAGGACGGTACAAATGATGGAGCGGGGGAGATCGCGGGAAAGGCGGACGTTACCGATGCCATACCGGATTCGTATCCATGGGACACGGGTTCCCTCAACGGCACCGTGTCCCTCGCCGATCCCGGGAGCGCGGGCAGCGCAAAGGTGGGTATCTTCCATCACGGGAACCAGTTCCTCAAGAACGTGGAGGACTTCGTGAGGGACGGGGACGGCCTGGGTTTCTGGAAGGTACCGGAGATCCACGATAGATGGGGGGTGCCGGTAAACCTTCACGTGTCCGGGACCCTCTCCGAGGGAGCCCAGTGGTTCGAACCGGAGTTCAACCTCTATCTGCGGGATCTGGTTGACGAGGGCATCGTGCACATGGTGGGAGGTTTTTACGACGAGTACATCCCCCAGTACGTACCGGAAGAAGTGAACCTCTGGAGCATGGGATACGCAAGGGACATGATCGAGCACTACTACAATGATACCGACGTTCCCCTCTGCTGGATACCGGAGAGGGTGTTCTGGGACGGTTACGAGGATCTCGTGAAGGACGGCGGCTACGAGGCGGTGATGGTGGACACTGAGGACGGCTTCTTCTGGTATGCGGAGCCGGAAGGTTTCGACAACGAGCACAAGCTGTACGAGGAGGACAACGGGGTCAAGGTGCTGTTCATAAGCAACAGGGGCGGGGGCGGAGCTCCCCACAACCTCCAGGACCAGATACACAACAATCACGATGGGGGCCTCTCGTATTCCCTGAGAGAGCTGTTCGTGGACATGGCCCGCAGCCCCGACCAGGAGCAGTATTCACTGTACATGGACGACTGGGAGAAGACGTGCGGGAACATACCACTGTGGGGCGGTCCCGAGGTGGTGGACCGTTACGAGAACTCCATGTCCTGGATGGCGGTTCACCCATGGATAGAGGTTATGCCCCTCGAGGGCTTCCTGGATTGGAGCCCGGCCGGTGAGGTCGACATAGACGATTGCAGCTACTTCTGGCTCTCAGGCAAGACCGGCAGCCTCAATTCCGGCAGCGATGACGGGAACCTCTACGACGCCTGGTACGACGATCCCCGCGACGAGGTATCCCACATCTCGTATTTCGATCACGTTCCGAAGGATTGCACCATGAGCATGGGCGATCACGCAACGGCAGGGACCATCATCGGGGATACCTGGAGCCTGATATCGCAGATCCCGGAGACCAGCCCCCTTTATGAACTGGCCATGAAGACGTTCTCCGCCGGGCTCTACGAGACCGCATGGTTCGAGGGTGAGTGGCCCGACATATACATACCGTACTGGCAGAAGGAGCAGGCGGCCCACGTGCGCTGCGCCGCCCTCTATTATCACGCCCACCAGTGGCTCGAGGGCGGTACTGTAGAGAACATGGGTGAGATCGACGTGGACCTCGACGGCCAGAACGAATTAGTTCTATCGAACGATAATTCCTTCTGCGTGTTCGAGAGGCGTGGAGGAAAGCTGGTATTCGCCATCGATGCGGAGGGACACCAGGTGGTGGGAAACGGCCCGGCGGGATGGCTGGACGAGGGGGATGCCGTCACCGATGCGGTAACATCCTCCACCACCAATACCCATTACAGCGGGGAGTATCTGGGCGTCGCGGAGGCTGCAGGGGAGGAATACCTCATGGGCTCCAAGACCTATTCCTTCAGCGATATGGGCCGCGAGAACGAGCTTTACACAGCGATACCCGATCCCAATTCCAACTCTCTGACCTTCGTAAGCGGCGGAATAACGAAGACGTTCCGCCTCCATGGCAAGAGCGTGATCGGCAGTTACATCCTCGGAGACGTCGGGGATGTCGACGGTATACGGTTCTCGTTTTCCCCCGACCTCGCCCGGCTGCTGGAGACAGGGCAGGAGGGCCTTGAGGCCGTGGAGGATGCCGGCGAAGGAGTCATAGGATGGAAGCAGGCGGACGTTTGCGGGGCCGTTTCCCCGGGTGATGGGCTCGAGTTCGTACTGGATGGTACCAACGTCTGCACGAGGTACGTCGAGCTGGCTCCCACCATATCGGAGTTCAGCGTCAGCCTGCACGTATCCGAGATCGGGGACGGAGAAGGAAATTCCCCCCCTAGGGTGCGATTACTGGGGCCCGGGAACGGCGCCTCGGCGGTCAATCTTACCCCCGTGCTCTCCTGGAGCGGGAGCGATGACGACGGGGACGATGTGGCGTACAAGGTCCTCCTCGACGAGAATCCTTCGCCATCCGCCGTACTGGCCGACGGGATATCGGGGAACGGTTTCGAGATACGGAAAGATACCGGCCTCGAGCATAACCGGACGTATCACTGGACCGTCATCCCCTTCGACGGTACCGATACGGGCACGTGCGTGAGCGGGGTGTGGAACTTCACCACTGCGACCGAAGAGAAGGGGGGTGATATTCCGGAGGATATGCTGCCCCGTGTGAACATAACCTCTCCCGCCAACAACTCCGAGGTCTCGGGCATCGTCAACATAACGGGGACGACCTCCCACGGTAGCCCCGGTGCCGCCGTCGTCTCAGTGAGAATAAACGCAGGGAGTGGATGGGAGGATGCTATCTTTTCCAGTACTGAGGATAACCTCTGGGCGTGGCATTTTCTCTTGGATACCGGGGAGCTCGATGACGGACCCATCGTAATTGTCATTCGGGCCGTGGATGATGGCACCGGAACGGGGGACGAACTGCTGCATCTGGCGATCAACAATTCGGGAGGGCTGGGGGAGGACGACGACACCGGCGATGACGATGACGATAGCGACGATGATGATACCGGTGAGGACGACGATGGTGGGGGCGACGATGATGACGGCGGAGATGATGACGATGGGGGCGATCCGGGTGGCGACGATGATGACAATTCGGGCGGCGGTCCTGGAAACGGGAGCCCGGGAGCCGGCGGAACGGGCGACGTACAGGGAAAGATATGCTTCAACATCGCATTCATGTTCATACTGCCGATGCTCGTAATAGTCCTTCTCGGGATCGGTATCGAGATACTGGTGGGGCGTATGAAGGATAGAAAGAAGAGGAATTGATCCATATGTTCGACAAGAGTAATGCCAGGATACCTGCGATCCTGATCATAATAACGTTCATCACGATGGCGGCTATGCCCGTCCTCTGGCCGGGGGCCGGCCGCGCTGGGGCCACGTCCTACAACACCATCTCTCTCGACGGGGACCTCAGTGATTGGGATACCGACGAGGAAATGGGCACGGATGCTACCAAGAAGCTCTATCTCACCTGGGACGATGCATTCCTGTACGTCGGTTGGGACGGTACGAACTGGGACAGCGAGGGGACGTTCTTCGTCTATCTCAACACCTCAGCCCAGGGCAGCAGGACGTCCATTGACTGGGACGGGACCCACACGCTGCCGTTCAAGGCCAACTATGCACTGGCGGTCAGGGACTCCACCTATTACGACCTGCGGGAGTTCTCGGGAGGAAGCTGGAACGTTATACAGAACAACGACGGATGGAACGCCCCGGCGCCTTTCATCGGATGGAGCGACCTCCCGGCCACGGAGATCGCATTGCGCAGGTCTGACGTGGGGGCAGCGGCTGGTCTCGACCTCGTCATATTCGCACAGTGGGAGGATGCTCACAACGTATGGGCGTCGTTTCCCACGAGCAATCCCGCCGGCGGCGACGGCAGCGAGATGTTCAGCCATTACTACCACATACCGACCCTCACTCCGGGCATACCCCCCAACACTGTGGAGGTGCTGGAAAGGACCGGGGGCGTGGAGCCCAGGGACGATGCGCTTAACCTGGCCATAGTGTGGCATCAGCACCAGCCGTACTACAAGAACGTCCTTACCGGCAAGTACGAGATGCCCTGGGTGCGGGTGCACACCAGCCAGGAATACCTGGACTCGCCCAAGATACTCATGGAGCACCCCGGCGTGACCGTCACGTTCAACATCGTGCCCTCCCTCATCGAGCAGATCGAGGACTACGCGGAGAACGGTGTTCTGGACCGCAATACCGAATGGCTCGAAAAGGGCATCGACGGCCTCACCGAAGTTGAGAAGCACACACTCCAGTTCGAGTTCTTCTGGGTTCCCAGCTGGCAGTACAACCAGGACAACGAGGCATCGAGATTCTATCATTATCTGCACAACAAGACCATGCACAACCTTACCCCCGAGACCATAATGATGGATGCACTCCTGCCCGACGACGAGCTCTTCGACCTCTGCGTGCTCTACCACCTGTTCCAGATCAGTCCCTGGTACGCCCAGGGCAGATACGAGGAGGACGAGAGGGATCAGGGGATACTTGCACTGTACGACAAGTACGGGGGCTTTGACCAGGCCGACCTGGATTACGTCCTGGATAAACAGATCGGGCTCATGGCCGACGTCCTGCCCGTATACGCCGAGGCGAGGGACAGGGGGCAGGCCGAGATAATCACCTCGCCCTATTCGCATCCCATACTTCCGCTCCTCATGATGCCGGGATGGTACAACGAGGGGGGGCGTTTCGTCCACAAGGAGGCATGGTACGACGACGTGGTGAAACACCTCGACATGGCCAAGGAGATGTACCGCGGCTACTTCGGGGATGATCCCGTGGGGATGTGGCCCTCGGAACAGTCCGTCTCCCAGGCGGTGATAGAGCCCATTGCGGACGCGGGTATCAAATGGATGATATCGGACGAGATGGTACTTGCGGCAAGCGGCTTCGACACGGACGATAACAACGTCCTGTGCAGGCCCTATATCGTGGAGGACGGCGGTAAACAGATAAACATGGTCTTTCGGGACAGGGTGATATCGGATCGCATCGCCTGGCAGTACGGGAAGATGGACGCAAAGGCCGCGGTGGACGATTTTCTGGCGTACGTGGGTGATGTTAAAAACAGCCTCGACGATCCCGCCGATTCTCTCCTGACCGTGGCCCTGGACGGCGAGAACTGGATGTTCATGTCCTTCGTGGAAAGGGACAACGGCAGGACCTTCCTGGACGAGCTTTACGGCCGACTGAAGAATACGGACTGGATACGCACGGTGGGCGTATGGGAGCACATCGAGAGGCACCCGCCGGATCCCGTACTGGAAAAAATCGACACACTTGCGGAGAACTGCCCGAACGGGGCTGGCTCCTGGATAGACGGGACCATGAGCACCTGGAGCGGGGAAGAGGAAGAAAGCCTGGGATGGGAAAGGCTCATAGCCGCCAGGGACCTCGTGGTGAGCAGACAGAAGGAGAACCCCGCCGACCCGGCCCTCGAGGATGCCTGGAAAAGCGTCTATGCGGCGGAGGGAAGCGACTGGTTCTGGTGGTACGGCCTGGATCAGGACAGCGGATACGACGAGCTGTGGGACGAGCTCTACAAGATACACCTGATGAATATTTATACGTCGCTGGGCGAGGAGTTCCCGCCCTACCTGAAGAACCTGTGGCTGCCGCCGGAGGAACCCACAAGAAAGGCCACGGACGTCATCGATCCGGGCATAGACGGATACGCTATACCGGGGGAATGGGAGGGGGCATACGCATTTTCGGATGTGGATGATGCCGCCGTTCCGGATGAATGGGACATTGAAGGCCTGGAGGTCGGATACAGCTCGCGCAATCTCTACCTGAAGCTGAACATGGCCAGGGACGACCTACGGTACCTGTGGAAGAACGAGGAAGTGGACCTCGCCCTGTACCTTGGCGCCCCCAATGCCCGTGATATGAACATCTTCAGCACGAACTACGTGACCAAGTTCGGGGAGAATCCCTTGAACTACCCCGCGAAATGGCGCATCAAGATCATCCTGGACGAGGTGCTTGGAAGCGGGAGGACGAAGTTCGCGGTCTACGAGGCCGACGGGAAGGAGAACTGGGTGTACAAGCTGGACAAGACGGGGGAGGAGACCGCGGTGGGCGAGGTGATGGAGATCGCCATTCCGTTCAAGACGCTGGAGATCGCGGCCGGGGACGAGTTCCGGCTGCGAGCTGTAATAGCCAACACCAGCTCGGGAAAGGACGTGGATATCGCACCCAGGTTCCCCTGCTCCATAAGGGTTCCCCGGGACGTCTCTCCGGAGGTGGTGCTTTACCGCCTCAACGACACGGTGGGGGACGAGACCGGCGACGGTGACTATACGTACCCCATGGCGAACGATTTCAAGCCGGGCCACGGCCTCTGGGACATCGTGAGCACGGAGATATCGGCAACCGAGTACGACCTCATCATACGCCTTCGCTTCGCCGAGCTCACCAACGTGTGGCATCTGCGGCAGGGATTCAGTCACGAGATAATACAGGTATACATCGACCAGGACAGGGTGGAGGGCAGCGGAAATCTGATGATGCTGCCGGGGGCCAACGCCCGTGTAGATAAAGAATTCGCCTGGGAGGCCGTGGTATCGGCAACCGGGGATTCCATCTTCGTACAGAAGGCATCGGGAGAGAAGGCGGCCGCCGGATGCGAGGCCTCGGGCAGTGAGGAAACGAAGACAGTGGAGATAATCGCATCCAAGAACCTCGTTGGCAGCGAGGTGGCGAGCTACGGCTACGTCATAGTGGTGGGGAGCCAGGACGGTTTCGGGACCGGAAAATGGAGGGACGTGGACGCCGTCCCAAGCGTTTGGACCCTCGGCGGAGGCGCAGCGCCCAGCGCCGCCGACGGAAAGGATTACGACCCGGGTGTGATCGACGCCGCCCTTTCCCCCGAGGACGAGGTAAGACAGGAGAGCATCATAGGCGGATACGACGTCGCCGCGGGGAAATACGCCAGCATTCCCGGAATAACCATACCGGAGATCGCACAGCAGATATTCGGGGTCAAGACCAAGGGGATAACCGCTACCGGGGCCATCGTTACCTGGCAGACGACGAAGCCGGGCACGTCCCTGGTGGAATTCGGGACGGGCGAGGCATTGGGCCAGGCCAGCGAGGAGGATGCGGAACTTGGAACATCTCACACGGTCATCCTCTCGGAGCTGACACCCAGCACGACATACTACTTTAGGGTGGCCTCGAGGGACGGGGACGGCGGAAAACTGGTTTACTCCGAGGTCATATCATTCAACACCACGGCCTCCATGGACACCGAGCCTCCCATGATAATCCTTCCGGGGGTGGACGTATTGAACGAGACCACGGTGGAGGTCCATTTTCTGACGGACGAGGTGGCAAGGTGTAGACTGGAATACGGCCTTTTACGGGAGAATATGACGGATTCCGGATGGGGGGACGAGTTCGGAAAGACACATTCATTCGCCCTCGGGGGGCTGGAGCAGGGCGCCACTTATCATTACCGGATATGGGCCAGGGATTCCTCGGGCAACGAGAACAGAACCGAAATAAGAACGTTCGTCATGAGCACGGAGGAAGAGGACGACGAAACGGGGTCGGTCGGCGGGAGCGCATTCGAATCATCGGGAAACGAAAAGGTCATCGGGCCCGGGGGCTTCCATGCCATAGAGGTGGGTGGGGCAAGGCGAGGCGATCTGCTATCCGTTAGCGGCGATGTGGAGAAAGGAGCGGTGGACGTCCTGGTGATGGATGAGGGGGAATTCATCAAATACAACGTCTCGCTGGGCGGGGGAGCAGGATTCTTCCGACATTATTCCGGGGCCTCCGTCCTCGGGGCCAACGGCGATTTCGAAATCGATTTCACCGTACCCGGGAACGGTACGCTTGTGATAGTGTTCGACAACTCGAGGATGCCGGTGGACGGGGCGAGACCGGCCGGAAATGTCAGCGTGTCCTATCGGATTTTATTGGATCGCGAAGCGGTGGGAGAAATCCCTCCCGAGGATGCATATTCGTACGGCTCCCTTCCGGCCCGGGAACACTCGAGGATTCTTTCGCTGCAGGAGGGGACCTATGCTTACCTGGAGCTCGAGGGCTGCAAAAAGGGATGGAGGGTTCGGGTCATGCTGGAGAGCAGCGGGGGCAAGGTGGACGTGCTACTCTTTACCGAGGACGATTACAGGGATTACCGGATCGAGAGGTCGTCGCGAAGGCTCTCTTATTCATATCTCAACCGCGGTTCCCGCCTGAACGTCGATTCGGTGGATTACACTTTCATCATCCCTGCGGACGGAATGTACTATCTCGTGATGGACAACTCCCCGATACCGTCCGGCGGGGCCGAGGCCGGGAGCGAGGTTCGCGTTGAGCTCGAGATAGCGGTGGACAAGACCGCTCCGCCCCTTTCCGTGGATTACGGAGAACTGGGAGAGACCGAGCCGGTGGAGGTGGCCCCTGGCATTGCGACGGACGATAACCTGAATTACGTGCTGATCCTCGGCGGAGTGGTGATAGGGATAATACTCGTCATCATAGCGGGCGTTTGGATGCGAATAAGGAAGTTGGAGAGGATGATGATGGAGCGTCAACGGCGCGATCACGGCAGAAGGGGGACGGGCGACATCGAGGGAGGTGATGAGGAATGAACTGCAAGGAAATACTTACGGTAATGGTAATTCTCCTACTCACAGCGTCCATGACCATGTGTTTGGATGCAGACACCGGGGGGGACGTGATGCGCTCCGGGGAGAACATAGCGGACGGGGGCGCTACGGACGGCGATGACGGTGGCGACGGGGGCTTCGGCGACAATGACGGGGATGGCGATGATGATGACGATGGTGACGGCGGTGGAAGCGGCGGGAAGGTGAAGCTGGTCTTCTGGCACACCTTCCAGTACGCCAAGGAGGTGGAGCTCATCAAGAAGGCGGTGAAGGAGTTCGAGAGCACGCATCCCAACATCAGGGTGAACGTCCAGCAGCAGACCTACGAGGACGGCGTGGAGAAATACATAACCGCATCCCTGGGCGGGGAGGCTCCCGACGTCATGCGTGTGCCCAACGACCGCCTGGGGGAGCTGGCCGACCTCGATCTCATCGCGCCCGTTGACCAGTTCATCAGCGTCAGCACCCTGGATACCTACGTCCCGATGTCGGTGGACGCCATGAAGTACCGGGGCAGTATATACGCCCTTCCCGCATCCTACGACTCGATAGCCCTCATATACAACAAGAACCTCCTTTCGGAGAAGGGATATTCCAGCCCACCGGGGACCCTCGACGAGCTCGTAACCATGGCGGATTCGCTGACCTATGCGGACAGATACGGTTTCGTCATGCCCATAACCGATCCCTACTGGTGGTTCGCATTCCAGTACGGCTTCGGGGGCAGGATATTCGATTCGGAGGGGAAGCCCGCCATAGACTCGGAGGGGGCGAAGGGTGCGACGGAGTTCCTGTTCGACCTGGAGAAGGAGCACGGCGTCCTTCCGAAGGGGGGTGTTGACAAGAACCTGATGATGGCGCTCTTCACCGAGCAGAAGGCGGCCATGATCGCCACGGGACCCTGGAACATCGAGGATATCAAGGCGGCGGACGTGCCCTACGGTATAGCACCCCTTCCCAGGAACGAGGAGGCGGACGAGCAATGCGCGCCCCTGGTGGGTGTCAAGGGCTACGTCATATCCCGGGAATGCCAGCACAAGCTGGAGGCGTACCAGCTCCTGCAGTTCCTCACGTCGCATAACGTCACCAAGGATTTCGCCCTGGTATCGGATACCCTGCCCAGCGTCGGGACCGTCTACGGGGAGCAGGTGATAAAGGACGATGAGGTGATCCAGGGGTTCCTGGCGCAGGCGGAGGTGGGGCAGAAGTCGCCCAGCATACCGGAGATGTCCAAGATATGGAATCCACTGACGGACGCCCTTCAGCTATCCTACAGCGGGGACAAGAGCATAGCCAAGGCCCTTGCGGATGCGCAGGACGAGATCGAGAAGGACATTGGTTCGTAACGTGACGGCGAAGGGAAGGGGAAGCGGTTGAGATTTCGAAGGAGAGCGGTTGATTTGGACTGCTGTAAAAGATCGACGGAGAACGCTTTCGGTCGTACGGTAGCTTTGCGCTGGCTCCTGGCGGCGGCAGCCCTGTGGCTGCTCCTTGTATCTGCGGCGTTCCCGGCTGCCGGGGAGGACGTTCACGGGGACGAAGTCTCCACCGATGAAACGAACGGAGACGACCTTGGCTGCAATGAGTGCGGCGATGATGATACTGCCGATAATCTTTCCTGCAAGGAGAGCTTTGCCGATGAAAACGCCAGAGGGGGGAGTCGGAACGGGGGCCTCCCATCGCTTGTAATTCAGGAACCCGACGACTACGACATCTATCTCGACAACGTGATCACCTCCGAAGTACTGACCGTGAGGGGAACCGCTTCCTCTCGGAGCGGCATCGAAAAGGTGGAAATACGGGTGGGAAACGGCGAATGGACCCCTGCACAGGGAACCGAGAGCTGGGATCAGGAGATAGTGCTACCGGAAGGGGAAAGCATCATCCACGTGAGGGTCTTCGACGGTGTGAACAACGTGAACTCGGATTCCGTGACCGTCATGGTGGATTTCACCCCTCCCCAGGGCGTTACGGGCATCTCGACCGAGGTGGGACACATATCCGGCGAGGTGCGGCTGGGCTGGGAGCCCTGGAACCGATACGATTACGAGAACGGAACGTTCCGGCCGGGTGCCGAAAGGCATCACCTTCTCATATACATCAGCGAGGAGCGGCCCCGGGCCCTTTCGGATATGCAGCCCTACGAACAGTACATGGGTATGGGGAATTGGAAGGTCGAGGGTGAGAGGCTCCCCTGGATACACGAGCGGGACCTGTCGAACCTCACCAACGGAAAGAAATACTGGTTCGCCGTAACGGTGGTGGACCGTCACGGCAACGAGAACGAGAGCCTCTCCGAGGACGTGAACCTCGCCTGGGCCATTCCGGTGAAGCCTCCGGATGCAATGGACGTGTGCATGACCTTTGCATTCCCCGCCCTCTGTATCTTTGTAGTGGTAGTGCTGCTCTATCTCTTCGCCCCCGGAAAGAGGATGAGGGAGTGGCGCGCCAGGACGAAGGACGCCCTGAGACCCTACGTCTACGTCGCCCCAGCGGTGGGGGCCCTGGCGCTACTCACGTTCTACCCCGTGGGATACGGCTTCTACCTGTCGTTCACAAACATGGACAAGCAGCATCTGTTCTCTCCGGATGTCATCGGACTTGACCATTACGTGAACATACTGACCGACGGCGATGCCGGGCTGTGGGACATCACCGTGAACACCTTCGCCTGGACCTTCGCCAACGTCTTTCTGACGATGACCATCGGCCTCTTCCTGGCACTCGTACTAAACAGGAAGAAGCTGCGGGGAAAGACCATATACCGAACCCTCCTGCTGCTACCGTGGGCCATGCCGGCCTACATAGGATGCCTCATCTGGAAGGGTATGTTCAACTACGAGTACGGCGCCATAAACCACATCTACAGGGCCGTGGGAGCTGATCCAATACCGTGGCTGACGCACATGCCCTACGCATTTTGGGCATGCGTTATAACGAACGTCTGGCTCGGGATCCCTTTCATGATCATGGTGTTCTCAGGGGGTCTCCAGAGCATACCCGAGGACCTCTACGAGGCGGCCAGGGTGGACGGGGTATCAAGGTGGATGCAGTTCCGTAAGATCACGCTACCGCTATTAAAACCCACCATCATACCAGCATCCCTTTTGAGCTTCATCTGGACCTTCAACATGTTCAACGTCATATACCTCATCACGGGCGGGGGGCCGGGGGGCAAGACCGACATACTCATAACGTACGTGTACAAGGCGGCCTTCATGGACCGTAACTACGGATTCGCCGCAGCGTATTCGGTGATCATTTTCTTCATGCTGCTGGGCTTCAGCATTTCCTATATGAAGATCAATAAAAGGATGGAGGGAGGAAATGACTGAAGGGGAGGAAATGACCGGAGAGAGGGCAATGATCGGGGGGGGAAAGAGCACCGATGGGAGTATAACGGGCGGGCCAGTAAAATGGTCGCCGGATCCCCCCACATTGGGCGTGATCCCCGGAAGGGGCTCGGCAAGGATACTATCGGCAGTTATCATGACATTGTGTATGCTGCTGTTGGCGAGCCTCTTTCTGCTGATACCGGAGGGGGATCGATCCTTGGGCGACGGCTACCTGTTATTCCTGGTTATTCTCGCCGGGACATCCATTCCGGGAATGGCCCTTCTGAACGAGTACGGACGCCTGCTGGGGCTGGGCGTCCTGTGGGTTTCGGTTGTGCTCTTCCTCGTCCAGTCCCTTTCCGAGCTCGTAATCCTTCCGCATCTAATCATCGCCATGCCGTCCATATGGTACCTCATGAGGTACGAGGTGATGCAGCATTTCGATTCCAGGGTGGTGGAGTTCGGCGGGGGACCGGTATTCAGACGCTCGGCTGCAATGATCAAGAGGGGGGCGTCCCATCTCATCCTCTTCTCGGCGGTGCTCGTTGCCACCTTCCCGGTGATATGGGTCATCAGCACGTCACTAAAGCCCGGGAACATGCTCATCGACACGGAGATGCAAATAATACCGGAGACCGTGACCCTGGAGCATTACAGGCAGGTCATCTTCGAGGAGGATTTTTTTCAGTATCTGCTGAACTCCCTCATATGTGCCGGCGGGACGGCGCTTCTGACCATATTCCTCGCGACCACGGGGGCCTATGCCCTCTCGAAGTTCGACTTCAAGGGCAAGAAGGCGGCGCTCCTGTCCTTCATCGTGGTGCAGATGTTCCCGGGGGTGATCATCATCGTACCCTACTTCATCCTGCTGAATCACCTGGGCCTCCTTAACAGTCACATCGGCCTTATAGCCGCCTACTCGGTCACTGCCCTGCCCCTGTGCGTGTGGACCATGAAGGGGTTCTTCGACACCATACCGGATGATCTCATCGAGGCGGCCAGGGTGGACGGGTACTCGCACTCGAGGATATTCTGGAAGATAATGCTGCCCCTGGCGAAGCCCGGCCTCGCCGTTACCACGTTGTTCGCATTCCTTGCGGCCTGGAACGAATACGTGCTGGCATACACGTTCATGCTGGACCAGAAGTACTACACGCTGCCTGTAAAGATATACATGTACATAGGCGGAAGCTCGGTGAGATGGGGGACCTTCTCTGCAATGTCCGTCCTGGTATCCATTCCCGTGGTTGTGCTGTTTATAATCTTCCAGCGGTACCTGACCTCCGGTCTTACGAAGGGCGCGGTGAAGGGGTAGAAGGTCATATGGGACCGATCCGATACAATGAAAGAAAAGAAAAACACGAGAAAAAGGTTAAATATAACGGCGTTATATAGTTATATCAGGATGAAGGATAGGGGGCCGGCCAGCACCCCTTGACATCATCCTATCGACCAGGAAGCCGGGAAAAACCTTTCTCATTGTCATCGAAAAACCTCTTTTCATCGGATTTAGCAGAATCGGTCCCTTCGGGCTGCGATTCTGCGAACATTGTCATCTGACAATATACGAACTTTCGCTCCGGGGCGCCCGGCTTCATATCCCCGGAGTTTTTTTATTGATATCCATTGTCGGATTTCGGTCAATGTTCTATCGGAACTCAAAGCCGGATCATATCGCTTAAAAGATAATTTATGGGGTTCACGGTATCAACAATGTGCCGGTAAAATTGTAAACAGGGTGTTGCACCGACCAAATGCAAAGTTGACCTAATTCCACCATACTATCC
>CAYRFL010000042.1:0-34693 GCA_964423515.1 uncultured archaeon | reverse complement strand
CGAATGGCGCCTTCTTCTTCGCCGGAGTCCTCATTCCGGGGATCGCCCCGGGATATTTCCACTCCACTACCTCGTCCCACTTCTCCGCCTTCATCCGCGTACCGTTTTGGATCTTTGGATGATCCAGGAGACGGAACACAGCCATACCCGTATCGTTCGTGGTGGAGTTGATCCTGGCCCCCTGTAGGACAAAGGAAACGTTCACACCCTCGAGAGGTCGGTCCATCTTGTCATTGACGGGCCCCACAGCGATCTCCCGCGAAACGTTGTGGACTATCTCTATGATCCCCAGACCCACATCTTTTCCGGTCACCTCGACGATCTTGCGATACGGTATCCACGGCAGAGACACGTTGAGATAGAATGACAGGACATAAGAGCCGTTAGCAAGGCCCGTAACGGTGAAATTGCCGCTCGTAAGGTTCTGAGAAATATTGGCACATACGGAAACGGCCATGGTAACGTTCGTCGGGGAAACCCGCCCTGTTATGTTGAACCGTTCGAGTGATTCGGTGGCGGGATCGAGGCCGCCCCCCGGTCCTTCATCGGCAGTAGCGGGAAATAACGGCCACGTTAGGAACAACGCCGAGAGGAGAATCAGTAGGATCATCCCTTCCATCGGTTCCAACCTGGCTGCCTTCTTCAATTTATCACCGTCCGTATTATCAGAAAGGGTGACCTTCCGCCGCCGAGTAGGCGTCCACAGACATTCCCGCCCGAACCCTCTCATCGAATATCCTTCTCTTGAGCGCTTCGATATCTATTACCGGACCACGGCCAACACCCCGACACTGCCTGCTGACATAGAGCTCGAAGGGTGGATACAGGTAGAATGGGAATGACCTGCATATGAAGGGCCTGCTGTCGTATATCCCGCACGTTCTGGTCTCCGCGATATGGCCTTCGCATCCGTTCCTAATAACGTAACAGGGGTACTCCCTTCCGGTGGTCTCGTCCCTAATCACCGTGTCCACGCTCAACACTCCCCGCAGCCTATCGTACTCCCTCCAGGTCAGCTCGATCTGCCAATCCTGGTTGCAGCACCAGCCGCATCGCTCACACTGCCAGTGCAAATCCTTCTCGACCTGTATGAACTCATCCGGTATGTCCTTCCAGTCCCCATCCTCGTGAAGAAGACGGAATCTCTTCCCCGATATGTCGACGGAGGGATCCGGCTGCCGGGCGATGGTCCCTTCCACGACATTTCCTCCGAGCACGTCGATAACTACCAATTTCGATGGGTTCCCAACCACCTATATGTGGTGGTACGACGGATAGACCTTCAGCAGCATGCCCTCGATGGTCAGAGGTCTCAGCTCCCTTGCCACCCTCACCGCCTCGGCCAGCTTTCTCTGGCTGTCCGAATATATGGTGTACAGCTTCTGCCCCTTCGTTATCTTGTATCCCTTCTTCTCGTACAGCCACATACCCGCTCCCTTGTCCTTCGGGGCTCCCGCCGCCCTCACCACCTTCACCACGGACTTGTTGTCGATGGAATCCACGTATCCGTCCTTCTCGGAGAGAACATCGTGTGTATACTTTCCCAGGGGCACGGTTTCCGACGTTATCTCGAAATTGCCGCCCTGCAGTTTCACGATATCCCTGAACTTGGCCAGGGCCTTCCCCGATTTGATAAGTTCGAGAGCCTTCGCCTTGCCGCTTCCCGGGGGTGCTATGCCTCCCGCCTCCAGAAGAAGACCTGCAAGGGCGGTCCCCTTCTCTATGAGCGACGTTCTCACCTTCTTACCTTCCAGAGCCTCCAGGGCCTCCTTCACCTCCAGAGCGGGGCCGATGGCGGCACCCACCGGCTGGCCTCCGAAGGTCACGGCGCATTCCACCTTGATGCCGATCCGTCGGCCGATCTCTATGAAGTCGTTCACGTACCTGCGCGCGGTCTCCTCCTCCTCCACCTTCGTCTTGGGCCCCATGGGTATGTCGATGAGGAGGTACTGGGCACCGCCGGCCTTCTTCTTGGCCATTATGGACGCTATGACCTGGGGATACGGATCGATGGCAAGGGGGTATTCTACCTGTATGATGAGGTCGTCCGCAGGGGCTATGTTCACCGCACCCCCCCAGGCGATGACGCCTCCGACCTCCTCCGCTATTCTCCGGATGTCCTCGAGGGATAGCTGGACGTTGGCGATGGTCTCAAGGATATCCGCCGTGCCGCAAGCGCTGGATATGGCCCTGGAGCAGGTCTTGGGTATGAGCAGTCCCCCGGCTGCCACGATGGGCACCACGAGGAGTGTGACCTTGTTGCCCGGAAGCCCTCCGATGGAATGAAAGTCATAGACGGGGCCCTTGTTGAACTCGATGATATCCCCCGTGTCGATTATGGCCTTTGTCAGGTTCTCCGTTTCGTCCACTGACATTCCCTTCGTGTAACAGGCGACGACGTAGGCGGTTAACTCGATATCGGATATGGATCCCGACACCAGATCCTTGATTATGGAATACAGTTCGGGTTTGGAAAGCTCCAGACCGTCCATCTTCTTTCGTATATACTCGATGGAGTTAGGTTTCGACGTGGGTATGAGCTTGACGACATCTCCGTCCTCAAGTTCAAGTACGCCTATTATCTTTCCGAATATTCCCACAGTGCCCTTCTCGATCAGTGTGTCCGTTACGTTGATCTTCGCCGTTACCGTTTTCTTCTCCCCGACGACCTTCACCCGGTCCTCCCGGTTCAGGCTCAGGTCGCGCGCGTCATCGATGTTTATGATTATCTCGTACTTGCCGGTATTGAGGTCTATCTTTCTTACGGTGTATTCTTTCATCCAGCTCACCTGCTCTCGAATTGATGGATGCAATGTGTGTGAAAATTCAGTATTTTTAGAAATACGATAACGGACATTTGATATATATTTATGGTTGGTGGAGTTGGTCACGGCACGAGGCGCTCTCAATCGCCTTGAAAAACTCATCCCAGGTCCGATTTTTCAAGCGAGATCACCATTATCTCGTCCCCGCCCCTGATTCTCTCTCCAGGCTCCGGATTGATGAGAAATCGGTCGATCGTTTTGGCCTTAATATCGCCCCCGCTCCTTCTGTGGGTCCTGGAAACGGACGGATTGGGAACCCTGCGCACCAGTGCCACGAGAACGACCTTCTTTTCCAGGAGCTTTCCCGCCGCTTCCCGGAAGGATTTCCCACAACACGAGGCCGGTACCGGGAGGCGGTAAACCTCGTTTCCGCCCCTGCTGAACGTCAGCAGCTCCCTGAATATGCCGTAGGTACCGGGCGATTGGATCGATTGGGCAACGAGGCTGTGCGTGAGCGTGGTGGAATGTATGATCTCGGTAACGCCTATCCTCGCGAAGTGCTTCCTGCTCGAAATGTCGAATAGCTCGCAGATTATGTGCAGGCGCGGGCAATAGGATTTTGCCGCCAGTGCCACGAGAAATGCCTTGGAATCGTTCTCCCTTGCCTCGCTCTCCTCCCCGAGGATGATGAGGGTATTTGCCTTTCTCAGGTTGGCCAGCTCCATGCATTCGTCCTTTATGAGTGTCCCGTATATGCTGTACACGCCCTTGTAATCGGCCTTTGCCGCTATTGGTATGTGCTCCTCCTTCTCCGTTACTATTACGATAGGCAGGAAATCCTTGAGCACGGGTGAGCGCAGTTCACGAACGATGTTCTTCGTCTTATCGTTGTAGCCCGATATCACGACGTGCCCCCGGAGGGCCAGCTTCTCCGGCTTCGGCGTTACGTACTGACCGTGGACGATGTTCCTTATGAGATCGGAGGCCAGGGTGGCCACGAACCCGCCTATGGTCAGGGCCCCGAAGAGAACTGCAAGAATTGCCACGATGCGGGCTCCGCCGTCGAGACCACCCCCGGGTATGCCCTGGTCCTCGAGGCCGCTGGTCAGAAAGACAAGGATGGACCAGAATGCCTCCAGGATGCTCAGTTCTTCCACCATGATGGATAGCACCAGGGAAAAGGAGAACCACACCAGAAGGATGAGAAAACCCAGTGAGATGTATTTGTGGGTGATGATGAATGCCAGCATCTTCTTGTAGGCGTTGGTCATTTTGGGATCACCCGCCGTTAATTGTTATCAATGTCCGGTAAGATCACTTCAATCCCTTCAGATCCGGCTTTGAAAAAGCGATCACCCAGATAACGTCCCCCTTGCCGAGCTTTGTCTTGCGAGGTGGATTCACCGTGGGTCCCTTGCTCTTGCGGTTCTTGATCGCCGTGAGGATCATACGCTCCCGGAGAAGACGTACGAAGAGGTCTCCGAAGGTCTTGCCTATGAAGGCTGGCGGTACATCCACGAGGTACATCTCGTTCCCCTCCTCCTGGAAGGTGAGAAGCTCAAGGAAGAAGTTGGTTATTCCAGGATTCATGGCCGCCTGTGACAGCATCTTTTCTGATATCTCGCTGACGCTGATTATCTCGTCCACCGTTGTCCGCCGGAAATGCACTATGTTCCTGGAGTCCAGCACCTCCACGCAGGTATAAACCCTTGAGTTCAGGTTCTCTATGGCAAGGGCGATGAGGATGGACTTGGAATCGGCGTAGTTCCTCTCCTTCTCGTCGGCAAGGATGATGGCGCTCTTCGCTTCCACGATGTTGGCCCTCAGGAGGACCTTGTCGTCCGTGGGATCGCCGTGTATGGCGTAGACGTCGTCGAACTCGTCGTCCTTGGGCATCTCCCCGATTTCCTTGTCTATGACTACGATGGTCCTCTTATCCTTGACCACGGGCGCATGAAGCTCCCGTATGATGTTCATTGCCTTGCTGTTCCAGTGACAGATGACGATATGGTCCTTAATCTGCATTCTAGGTCACTCCCGGTAATGATTCCCCTCCCGCCAATCGCCTTGGGTCCGCTACCTCGCTGCTCTCGTGAATCCCCGATTCATACGATCCTATGCTACCGTTCCTCTCTCCTCTCGCTTCTCAAGGAACACGCCGGTGAACTCCCTTTCGAGCTCATCAAGCCTTTCCCGGCTCTGAGCCTCCACCGTTATCCTGACCTTGGGCTGGGTGTTGGAGCATCGGATGAGGCCCCAGCCGTCGGCGTACACTATCTTTGCCCCGTCGATGGTGATGATCTCCGGCCCGTTTTCACCCATGGATCGGTAATGCTCGACCACGTCCTCCACCACCTCGAACTTTATTCCGTCGGCGCAGTCATGGGCTTCCTCGGCCTTCGGATATGAAGGAACGGAATCCGAGAGCTGCCCCAGGGTGGCATCGCCGCGGGAGAGCATGTCAGCCAGAAGTATGCTGGTAAGGAGAGGATCATCGAAGTAATAGTCGAAGGGTATGAAGAAATGGGCGCTGTCCTCAGCCGCGAATACGGCACCGTGCTCCTTGATGGCCTCCGCCACGAACACGTCCCCCACGCGGATGGTAATAACCTCGCCGCCGGCCTTCTCGATCTCCTCCTTCACGATCATCGAACCGGATACGGTGGATATGACGGGCCCCGAGCGCTGCTTAATTATCTCCCTTCCCATGAGCACGGCTATCTTCTCAACCTGGACCGTCCTCCCCTTCTCGTCAACGAATACGCATCTGTCCGCATCGCCGTCGTATCCGATACCCATATCCGCCCCGGTGCTCTTTACTAGTTCTCGCAAATCCCCCAGGGTCCTTTCGTTTGGCTCCGACGGCCTTCCCGGAAACGTGCCGTCCACCTCCGAGTTGATGGTCACGACGTCCATTCCCATGTCCCGAAAGATCCTGGGGGCGGTAAGGGCGCCCACGCCGTTCCCCGGGTCTATTGCGATTCGCAGCCTTCTTGCCGGATCGACATGTTTCAGTATGAACTTCAGGTAGTCGTCGATGACGAGCTCGGCATCCACCTGGTGACATTCGCCAAGGGCGTTCCAGGGGGCTCTGACGAACTCACCCCTTCGATAAACCTCGGCTATATCGACGTTTCCCTGGGTGTAACCGGTGCCGTCGGCGTGTCTGAACCTGATGCCGTTGTACTCGGCGGGATTGTGCGATGCGGTAATGTATACCCCGGCGGAGAAATCGTTCTTCCAGGTCCAGTAATTTGCCGTGGGAATGGGCAGGAGCCCAACGGAGACCACGTCCAGGCCGGCGGACGTCATTCCCGATGTGAGGGCCTGCTCCATGGCCGGACTGGAGGTCCTTCCGTCCCTGCCCAGGCAGATCTTCCCCTTTCCCCCGAGGTAGGTCCCGAAGGCCATTCCGATCCTGGCTGCGATCACCGGATCCAGTTCATCATTGTATATGCCTCTTATGTCATAGGCTCTGAATATGTTATCCATCTGCTTCCACCGAACCTGTTGTGAATATTTTTATATAGGTCCCGTTCACGACCAGCCACTTGGTAGAGCTGGCTCGACAGGGATTGAATAGAAGTGTATTGGTCAATAATGATGGCAGGGATTCTATATGGTTCCGTCGGGATCCAATCTGCTCTGGAGCTTCCTGGCCCGGAATGAAGATATCTCCGGGTCTTCCTGGATGTCGGGTATCTCTGTATTAGTACCGAAGAACCCGTACCCGGTGCCGAACAGATTGTCGAGCTCCATCCGGAAGAACTCACTTTCCTCGATCCCGGGGAATTCCTGAAAGAGCAGCTCCAATCTCTCCCGGATATGGGGAAGCCTTGCCTCCAACATCCGTTCGGAAGGTCCCTTGAGGGTGTCCGGCCTCAGACCGGGCGTCCCCAGAAGCTCCGAGAGCTCTGAAATGTTACCCCTGGTATCCATCTCGGCCGGATTGGGGATCGCCCTGCCGTCACCCGTATCTAGCATATCCGCAGGCAATGACAGGATTTGCCGTAAATTCGCCCGTACGAACCCCCTTATGCAGCCCAGGCACAGCCCCCTCTCCCCGAATAATGGCGCGTCATCTAGAAGGCCCTCGTCACCGGGACCTACCATGTGATGATCCCGCAGGAATGCAAGGCCCATTTTTTCCCTCTCTGTCACAACGAACTCCTTTCTGCACAGCGAGCATTGACGGAGCGTATCACGTCCCAATGGTATGGGACCTTCATCCGGTACGGGCATTCCCTTCATGGAGATCGGACCGTTATCGTTCTTGGGCTATTTTAATCCTTTGGATATCATGGCGACAGGTGTGGTATTGCTTTCTTTTGCGCCTATTTCCATGCTATCGCCACTATGGCGCCCGCGGTGCAGAGGATGGAGCCAACGAGGGTTCCCTTCGAGGGGACCTCCTTGAAGAAGAAATACGCGAGGGCGGCCGCCATCAGGACCTCGAAGGCGAAATAGATGAGCGCGGGAACCCATACTCTTTCCCCGAAGGTATGCTTTCCCAGGTTGAAGGTTATGGCCACCACCATGGAGAACAGGATCAGCACGGGCAGCAGCTTCGTCTGGTATATCAGTATGGCCTTCACGGTCTTGGCGAAGGTTTCTTTCTCGATGTTCTTTACCTGGTAATAATTGATCGCCGTGAATATGAAGACGGCCAATCCCATGCCTGCTACTGTTATCAGTACCTTTGTGGTTGTTTCCAAGATATCACCCTCGATGAGGACATGAAATAACGGAAATGACGATGTTCCACGCGACGGAGGAAGAACGAATTCCAGCAGCCGACTGAACATTGATGCAATAGATTAACCTTTGCCGATGAGTACTGATTTGGAATGACGATATCCCGGAGTCACCCCGAAGTCATTTTTACTTATTTTCTTACTAAAAATCCGACATTCGCCAAAAAGATTATCATGGGCCGGTCCATTCTCCTTTTCCGGGTCACTCCGATGCTTTGTGCCTGGACCCGTATTCCGCATTTCCACATCCCTGGAGACCGAGAATGATCGAGTATATCGACGGAAACGAGGCAGTGGTTCGAGGGGCTATCGACGCCGGATGCAATTTCTTCGCGGGCTATCCCATCACCCCCGCCTCTTCCATCCTTCACGGGATGGTCCGGGAGCTGCCGAAGGTGGGCGGGATCGCCGTCCAGGGCGAGGACGAGATAGCCTCCATTGGCTTCTGCATCGGTGCCAGCATGACGGGAATGAGGTGTATGACCGCCACCAGCGGGCCGGGGATCAGCCTCTACAGCGAGAACATCGGCCTGGCCATCATGGGTGAGACCCCCCTGGTCATCGTTGACGTCCAGCGCCAGGGACCGGCCACCGGCTCCGCGACGAAGGGCGCCGCGGGCGACGTGCAGTTCGTCAGATGGGTCACCTCGGGAGGCTTTCCCGTGGTTGTACTTTCTCCTTCCACGGTGGAGGAATGTTACCTGCTTACCCGACGGGCCTTCGATATAAGCGAGAGGCTGCGCATTCCCGTGTTCCTGCTTTCGAACAAGGAGCTGGGCCAGCTGAGGGAAATGGTCGATCTCGATTCCCTGGACATGCCCGAAACAGCAAGAAGGCCAAGGGACGACTCCCGAAGCGATATGTTCGTTCCCTATGATTTCCGAAGCCCCGGGGACATACCTCCCATGGCCGATATCGGCGGGGCCCGCACCGTCAGATATACCACGTCGATGCATTACAAGAACGGCTTTATCACGGGGCGTCCCCCGGAGATAGCCGAGATGATGCGGCACCTCGAGGAAAAGGTGCTGGGAAGGAGAGATGAGCTGGAATTTTGCAGGGCGGACCTCGAGGAAGGAGCGGACGTGCTCGTGTTGAGCTACGGTATCGTGTCGAGGAGCGCCAGGGAGGCGGTATCCCGGCTGCGCTCGCGAGGAAGGAAGGTATCCCACCTGATGATACTCTCCATATGGCCCTCCCCGGTCGGAGAGATACAACGGGCATTGAAGGGAGTCAATAGAATAGTCATCCCGGAGATGAACCTGGGTCAGTACACTCTGGAAGTGGAACGAATAGCCCGGAGCATAACACCCCGTGTCGTCATAACTCCGGTGGTAAAGATGGATACCACGCTGCTATCTCCCGACGAGATAATCGAGGGAGGGGGTTTCCGATGAGCGATCGGAGCTATCTCCAGCCCACGAGGGACCTCAAGTGGTGTCCGGGATGCGGTCACTGGAGACTTCTGAAGGCTCTCGACGGAGCTTTTCGCAGGCTCGATGTCCCAGAGAACGAGGTCGTGATCGTCACGGATATCGGTTGCATTGGTCTTGCCGACCGCTTCTTCACCACCAATGCATTTCACGGCCTTCACGGTAGGTCCGTAACCTATGCGACGGGTCTCAAGCTGGCCCGGCCCGAGCTAACGGTGGTCGTTCTCATGGGGGACGGGGGCTGCGGCATAGGAGGGACCCACATAGTGAATGCTGCAAGGAGGAACATTGGCATAACGGTCGTCGTGGGCAACAACCTGAACTATGGAATGACGGGATGCCAGCAATCGGTGACGACGCCCGAGGGAGGCAGGACCGAAACCTCGCCCCTGGGAAGTATCGAGTCTCCCCTGGACGTCTGCGGATTGGCCAGAGCGGGACGGGGCGGATGGACGGGGCGTATCGCCTCGACCAGGGATAACGCGAAGGAGATGGAGGACATGCTCTTCGAAGCGCTGTCATATGACGGCTTCTCTCTCCTTGACGTATGGGAGGCCTGCACAGGTGCCTATCTCAAGAGGAACGATCTCCCGGAATCCGGTCTCGAGGAGGCAATGCAGAAGAGCGGTCTCACACGTACGTCGGAGGTCCTGGATAGGCCGGAATACTCCCTGGAATACCGCCACAGAATAATCAACGAGGTAATGGGACAGCCCCTCTCCAGGACCGACCTCACCCCCTCATTCACATCCGGACTCGAGCGCAGGACCGGCATTGTTATCGCAGGCAGTGCCGGCCAGGCCATACAGAGCGCGGCAACCATCTTCGGTGCGGGAGCGATCCTTGCTGGACTTTGCGCCACCCAGAGGAACATATACCCGATCACCAGGCAGTCCGGCCATTCGTTATCCGAGACGATCATCTCCCCCGACAGGATAGAATACACTGGGATCGAGGTTCCCGACCACCTGATAGTACTGTCCGGGGAAGGTCTTGGAGTGGTGAAAGGAATGATGACCGCCATGGGATCCTCGGGCTTGATAATCGTTGGCGAAGAATTGGGAAACGAACTGGGTCGGATGAAGGCACGGGTGCACAGGATTCCTGAATCAGGCGAACTCGGTCTCGGAAAGCAGTCCGCCGTCATGGTGGCCCTTACCCTGCTTCTGCACCGGTCGGGCATGTATCCCGTGGAAGCGCTCAAGGAGGCATGCAGGCGCGTGGGATCGGCCCGGTACGTGGAAGTGAACCTGGCAGCCTGTGAATCCTCTCTGGAGTGCGTATGCAATACGGGTTGATCCCCGGGACCTTTTTCCGAGAAGGAGGGGGATGCCCTGGCTGAGAATGAAGTTTCAATATCCGGTACATGATATTTTTATATACGTTCGGAGCATTTTCCCCGACCGGGATTAAAAGCAGCCGGGAATGACAACGTTCCTGAAGGATTTGAAAACGCTATCACCATGCTGCCCGCATAGGATGATCTGTCGAATCGGTAATTATGAACGTAATATCCAGACGGTGTTGAGATGAGAAACAGGGTCATGGTCATCGGATTGGACGGGGGTTCGTTTTCGATAATCGAACCCATGATAAAGAAGGGGAAGTTACCAAACCTTGCGTATCTTGCCAAGAACGGATACAGCGCGCCCCTCGAGAGCACCACACCGCCGGTGACCGCCCCTGCCTGGCCAACGGTGGTAACTGGAGTCAATCCGGGGAAGCACGGCATATTCGCCTTCACGAAGATAATGCCCGATTACTCCGAATCCCCCTTCTCGCTGAGCGACCTTAAAAAGAGAACGATATACGATATGCTTACCGATAACGGCCACAAGTGCATCGCGATCAACGTTCCCATGACCTATCCTCCCCAGAAAGTGGACGGCATCTTCGTCAGCGGTTACGGCGCTCCGGGGGAGGATTGCGACTTCACCTATCCGCCCGGGATCAAGGATGAACTGCTGAGGAAGGGCTATACCATACTCGGATTTCCAGCGAGGACCTTCAAGTTCTCGGAGGATACGGCCGAGGATCTGTACAAGATGCTTCGAGAGAACGAGAAGAGGAGGCATGCCTTTGCCAGAAAATATCTCAGGAAGGTGGACTGGGATTTCTTCATGATCGTGTACTCGGCCACAGATTCGCTCTCCCATTTCTTCCAGAAATATCACGACAGGACCCATCCTCTCTACGAAGAGAGACACGCCCACCTGGGCAAGAGGCTCGAGGATATATATTCCCTCGTTGATTCCTTCCTCGGGGACCTGAGAAGAGAATATCCAGATGCCAAGATAATCATAATGTCCGATCACGGATCCGGAAAGACGGAGAGGTACCTGTATCTCAACACTTACTTCGAGAAGGAAGGCCTCATGACTCTGAACGAGAAGCGGGCCCGGAACAAGATGACGAATTACATGCAGAAGAGGAAGATCACCGGCATGGGCATCGAACGGATGCTCAAAAAGATGCACCTGTCATGGATCAAGAAGATCATTCCCAAGAGGATGAAGCAGAGGATACCCTACACTGCATCTCCCACCCTCACGGAGGTTGATTTCGGAAGGACCAAGTTCTTCACTACCGGGGGATGGAGAGCCTACATCAACCGTAAGGATTATTTCGACACGGGCTGTGTGAGCCCCGAGAACGTCATGTTGGAGTACGCCAAGCTCAAAAAGAAACTGCTGTCCCTTGAACTGGACGGAAAGAAGGTTATCGAGCGCGTACTTCACAGGGACGAGGTATATACGGGGGATGATCTGTTGTCATTCCCCGACATATTCATCGAACCGGACGACTTTGCATATGACATACTGCGGGCCATCCCGGACGGCCCGGTATTCGGCCTTCCGACCCAGAAGAGCGGCACCCATCGCAAGTATGGTATTTTCTATTTCTACGACCCAGCCGGAAGGTCGGAACTGCATGATGGACATGGATCCCCTACCCTGGAGGACATATGCCCCACAGTGTTGGCCCTCTTCGATATACCCATTCCTGATTATATGGACGGGAAGAACCTGCTGAAGAACGGGAAGGAAAGTTCGAAGATAGTCCTCGAGAAAAAGATCATCGGGGATGTACTGAAAAAGATAGATTTCAAGATCTGACCGGTCGATGCAGTTCTGGAAGCCATTTTTCGCCTGAACCGACGTTCCGGATCGAATGACGAATTCAGTTGACCATTATCCTGCTCAACGCTCCATCCAGGCAACCTTCTCCCCCTTTCCAAAAATACCGTTCTTTACGCAAATAGTACTATATACTATTCTTTTTACCGGAATAATCTACCGCATATTATTATATTATATAGGTAATACCAAAAAATTACCCCCCAGTTCGAGCGGCCATTTTCTTTGAAAATGGAAGAATGGGGATTTGGTCCCGAATCCTTGGGGCCTGTGAGGTAGTTCTACCTCTAGCGCTAATTTCGGAATGCCGATACGATCAATTCAGAGAAGTGTTATCATGTCCAATATAACAAACGATGCGGCCAGCGGCCGCCGTCCTCCGGAAAGGAAGCGGGAGACCATAAACGTGAACGGGGAGTGGTTGACCCGGGAACAGATCGCAGCGAGGATCCAGGAGATGATGGCTGCCGGAAATACGGGCATACGTGAGCTGGCGGAGGCGGCCGACGAGCTGGATGCAAGGCTGATGGTGATGGCGAAGAGAGAGATGGAGGGAGCAAGGAAGAGGCTGGAGAGCAACAGGGACCTCTTCGAGGACTCTTCCGAGGTTGAGTCGCTGCTGTCGGAGGCCGGAGGGCTCGGGGAAAGGAAGGAGTACGAGAGCTCACTGGATGCCAGCCACGGGGCCAATGCTCTCATCGAGGGAAGGAGAGAGGAGCATTATACTGACATGATCTCCTCGCTCATCGAGGATGCCGAGGGTATTCTTCACGAGAGCCGCGATATGGGGATCGACGCCAAGGGGACGGAGAATCTTCTGGGTAAGGCCAGGAACCTTCTTCACCGAAGGGAGTATGAGGAAGCTCTGGAGATCGCCCGCTCCGTGGGGGAGCTCATCGTCGGAACAAGAAAGAAGCATCTCCGGGGCGGGGCCATGGAACTTCTCGGAGTGGTGAAAGGACTTCTTGACGAGGCCGCCGGACTGGGAATGGAAACGGAGGAATGGCAGGGGGACTTCAAGGAGGCGGAAGGGCTCTTCGGTACCGAGGATTACGAAAAGGCCTCCAATGCTCTATCCACACTCAGGTCTGCCATCAGCAATGGAATGGAGACGAGGAATGCGGAACAGCTAAAGGCAGCTCTCGCAGAGTACATTGAACTGGTGGACCGCGCCCGTGAGTCTGGGCTCGGGGTCGACGAGGAATTGAAGGCGGGCGGCAGGATAGAGGATATCATCCGAACAGATGGTTACAGGGAGGCATTACACGCCGTGGCCACGATGAGGAAAACGCTATTAGCGAGGCTCTCGTCCCAGAGGAGGAGGAACACCACAAAGTTGCTCAGGGAGCGTACGAGCGAGCTCAACGATTTTCAGAGAGCGGAGGGAAGAGAATTCCCGGAGCTGAGGGAGATACTCGACAGGGCGTTCGACGCACTGGAAGAGGAAGATCTCGGAAGCGCCGAGGAGATATTCGCGGAATTCATGAAGACCAAGCGTGATTGGGAGGACCGGTTGGCCATCGAGCGCCTAGCTGAAGAGGCGGAGATAGTGGAGACACAGATAACACCTCTCATGGAAGCGGGGGTGGACGTATCGGAGGCCAGCAGGCTGCTCTCATCCTTAAAGGAGAGCATCTCGGAGGGGGATGTCGCAGGTGGAGGAGAGCGCCTCGACACCCTGAAGGAAGAGGTTGAGAAGCTGAGGGTGACCAAGGTAAAGAAGCTGGCCTACGGAAAGATGAAGAGCGTCAAGAAACTGCTCCTGGATGTCAGAAATCGCGGTCTCGATATCAAGGACCAGAAGGAAGCCATGACCGAGGCCATAGGTGCGGTGGAAAAGGGCGATTACCTCACGGGATTCAACATCTCGGTGTCCATGGAGAGCAAGCTCATCCAGAGGCTTGCCACCGCCGAGAGGAACGAGGTCGAGATGAGCCTCGTGAGTGCGGAAGAGCTAATGGCCAAGGCTGCGGAGCTTTGGCTGGACGTGGGAAACGTGCAGTCCGACCTGGAGGAGGCAAGGGAAGGTTTCGAGGCCGGAGACCTGGAACGCGCCCGGGAGCTGTCCGCAAGTAGCGAAAAGGCACTGGAGGACATGCTCGGAGAGAAGCAGGCGGAGATATACAAGTGGAAGGCGGAGGAGATAGGAACCCTGATCACAGAAGGGGAGGGCCTCGGACTGGATATGAGCGGCGAGAAGGAGGAAAGGGGCAGAGCATTGGGGATAGGCGAGGAAGGAAAGCTCGCCGAGGCGGCAGGCATCCTAAAGGAGATGAAACCGGCGCTCATGGACCGGATCAACAACAAGCGGACCGACATCCACGAGAAGCGTTTCGAGGAGGCGGAGGATGAATTGTCCGCCCTCGAGAAGGATGCGGGACGCAAGTATGAGGACCTGGACGCTCTCCTGAATTCATCATCGACCGCGCTGGATGAGGGGAATTATGATCGGCTTGACACGCTTCTTTCCGAGTTCCGTGAGAAATTCGACGCCTATGAGCATTCCTATCGGCGGGAGAGCCACGGTAAAGAACTGGAAGCGGCGGAAAAGATGCTGGGAATCGTGAGGACCCTGGGGATAGATATCAGAGATGCAGAGGACACTGCAGCGAGTGCAAGGGAGAGCCTTGAAGGAGGCGAGCTGGGGAAGGCCGGTGAACTGCTGGTGGGACTGCGGAAAGTCATGGAGGAGATAAGGAACGTAAGGGCAAAGGACCGGGCAAAGGAGGTTACAAAAGAGCTCAACGGCCTCTTCAAACGTCTAAAGGCAGCGGGCATGGACCTCGAGACCGAGGAGGAGCTGTTCAACCAGATCGTTGAGGCCATTAAGAGCAAGAATTTCATACGCGCCTGCACCCTCTCTGAAAAGAGTATGAACATTTTGCGGAAGCGCGACAGGAGAAGGCACCTTTCCGAGGTGGAGGTGGAGGTCGAGAGGGCCGAAACTCTGCTCTCGGAACTTAAGGGAGTAAAACGTTTCTCCGCCGTTACCCTGGCCGAGCTGGAGGAGATGGTAGCTGAGATGAAGAAGCTCCTCCTAGAGGAAGATCCGGAGGGGGCCGCCGCGCTGACGGAGGAGTTCGGGGATATGGAAGCCCGATTCCTCGAGGAGAGAACACAGGCGGAGAAGGCCGATGCTGCCGTGAGGGAGTGCGGGGAATTGAGTGCGCTGGCGGAGGAGCTGGGAATCGCGATAGACGAGGAGAAAGAAATAATCGCAGAGGCCGGGGAGTTGCTATCCGAAAATAAGAACGGTGAGGCCGTACCGCTGCTGGAAGAGGTACGGGAATCACTCGGGAGCAGGATCGAGCTGCATCGGAGGGACCGGGCCAGGAAGATACTGTCCGAGGCCGAGGATGCGGTTGCGGGAATGGAGGAAGCACAGGATGAAGGTTCGGAGCTTCAAATGAAGCTCGTGAAGGCCGGGGAACTGCTGTCGGAGGGAGCATACGAGGAGTGCCATGAGCTGTCGGACCGTATAATACGGATGGTGGAGGACCAGCGAACAGGACGGGAGGAAGGGGCCATACGGGGCCTCCTTGAAAGCTCCCGGAAGCTGATGGATGAGACCAAGGCCAAGGGAGGGGACATCTCACGCGGTGAGGCCCTCTTCTACAAGGCCACGTACTTCCTCGAGAAGAACGATCTCGATAAGGCCCGGGAACTGGCCAAGACGTGTCTCGACAACGCCATGACCGCCAGGATGTCTCTTGACAGAAATGCTGCAACGGAGCTCGTGGAGAGGATGGTGGAACTTCGCGGCAAGGGGGCGGACGAGGGCTACGATACATCGGGAATGGACGAAATCATCGACGAGGCACGGGAATTCGTGGAGGAGGGAGACATGAAGGAGATCGCGGGTCTCATGGCACAGGTAGAAAGGGAATACTCGATAGCCCGGGGCAGTTGGTATATGGAGAAGGCCCGTGCCCTCCTGGCGGAGGCGGGTCAGCTCTGGCTGGACACGGATCAGGTTTCCGAGGATCTCGATGCTGCGGAGAACACCCTTCGCGAGGGGGATGCGGAAGGTGCTGTGAACGAGGCCAATGCCGCCTCCGAAATCCTCACGGATATGATATCGAAGGCCTACCGGGATAAGAGCGAAGCAATGGCCAAGAAGCTGTCGATCCTGGTGAAGGAGGCGGGTGGAGAGGGTGTCGACATATCCGATGACAAGAAACGATTCAACGAAATTATCTCCCTGAAGAAGGAGGGACGCTTCGCCGAACTGTCGGGCCTGATCTCCGGTCTGTGCACATCGGTGGGCGGCAAGATATGCCAGGCGAGACTTCTTGGAGCCCGGAAGACCCTGGTAGAGCTGGAGGCAAGCGCCGGATGCGAATTCGAGGACCTGGGAACCCTTCTCGATGCGGCGAAGATGGCTCTGGACAAGAGGGATCACAAGGAGGTCCGGAGCACTCTCGAGAGGTTCGACGAGCTGCATCGGGGTCACTCCGTGGAGCATTCCTCATCGGAATACTCCCGGGAACTCGGGGAGATGGCGGCTGACATGGAGGAGTACGGCAGCGTGGGACTGGACATGGAGGACGGTCGGAAGCTCCTGGCAGCTATCGGGGAAGCGGTGGAAGGAAAGGAAATGGAGGCCGCCGGCGGGCTGCTGGTTCGACTTCGGGAGTACATGAACGACACGAGGAAGGTGCGGGCAAAGGATCGGGCGTGGGAGAGGGAGGGAACGGCGGCGGAGCACATGGAGGAGCTCATCATAAGGGGTGTCGACGTCTCAGAGGGCAAGAGGGTTCTTCGGGACGCCAGGAGAGCCTTGCGCCAGGGGGACCATGTGAAGGGCATTCGTCTTTCGAACGAAGCCGATGCTGTTTTCATTGGACTTACGAAGGACAAGGAAGCGGATGAGCTGCTCGCCGAGCTGGACGCGGCAGAGGACTTCCTTGAGATACTTCAGGCTTCGGAGCACATTTCAGAGGACTCATACGCAGGATTGCAGGCACTGCTGGACGAAACGGGGGACGCCATAGAGCACGGCGAGACGGCCCGGGCGCGAGAACTTCTGCTGAAGTACGGCGAGCGGGAGAAACAGCTGAAGGTACTCATGGAAGGTATCGATGAGGCCATGAAAGAGCTCGACCGTCTGCGAGAGCTGGCCGGTGAGGCGGAAGAACGGGGTGTCTCCACAGCCGATATGACCGGTGAACTGGAACGGGTTGTCGAGATGGTTTCGGGCGGAGTGCTGGAGGCGGCGCATGAGCTCATGACCCAGGTGAGAACCGATATCGAGGGCTCGATGGCCGAGCACGGTCGAAGAGAGGCCGACGAGCAGCTCGCGGAGGTAAGGGCGCTGCTCGAGGAGCATGCGGAAGCATTGACGGACCCTGAGGAGTTCACCTCCCGGATCGGGGAGATCGAGGACCTGATGGAGAGCGAAGAGTACATCGGGGCGGCCGAGCTCGCGGCGAACGTCGTGCAGGCGATCAACCAAGGCAAGGAGCAGACGAGAAAGCAGCAGATCGACGGCTCCCTTCGAAGGCTGGAGGAGTTCGTGGGGGACCTGGAGAAGGTCGGGGCCGACGTCTCCAAGGCGGAGGCACTTTTCTACAAGGCAAAGTACTTCCTCGAAAAGGGTGACCTGGACAAGGCCCACACCTCCGTGAGGGAGGGAAAGGACAGAGCGAACTATGCCCGGAAAGATTTCGATGTAAGGGTGGCCGAGGGTGAGCTGAGGAAATTCGAGAAGGAGTCGGGAAGTGAATATGCCGATCTCGCGGGGATACTGGAAGAAGCACGCCGTGCCATGGGTGGGGGAGATTTCGGGGAGGTGGACGGTCACATGGAAGAATTCCACCGCTCCCGGACGGAGCACTACCATTCATACCTCACTCAAAAGTACAACGATGAGGCCGATGCTGCGGAGAAGGAGATGAGCCATCTGGCCGAGCTCGGCCTCGACGTGAAGGAGGGAAAGGAGGCGCTGGCCGCCCTTCGCGATTCGGTTGGGGGCGAGAGGTTCGAAGAGGCGGCGGAGCGGGCCCAGGCGCTGGCCTCGCAGCGAGAGGGGCTCCGGACGGTTAAGGCCAAGTCGCTGGCCAAGAAGATAATCGGGGAAACCAACACCCTATTCGTCGAGCTCAAGAGAATGGACCTGGACGTCAGCCGGGAGAGCGGGATGTTCAAGGAGGTGCTTCGCGCCCTCAAGAGCAGGGACTATATCGGGGGCCTGGAACTGACACACGAGGCAAGGGCGGGGCTCTTTGCGATAAGGCGCACACACTTCATGGGTCGGGCGGATGGGCTGTTGAAGGATCTCTCGGGCGACCTGGACGAGGCCGAGGAACTGGGACTGGATGCCGCACGGATGGATGATGCCTACGACGAGGCCATGGACCTCTACGAGGAGGAGAAGTTCGAGGAGGCAATATCCGTGGTCGAGGAGGCCAGAGGCGCCTATGCGGATATGCGGAATGCCCATTTCCGGGACCGAGCGGATGAGAGCATGGAAAAGGTACGGACGCTTCTTAGAGAGGCGGAGGAGCTGGAGATGGGAACGGAGGAATTCACCTCTATACTGGAACGGGTGGACAAGGAGCGCGAGAGCGGTAACTTCGAGGATGCACTGGATGGATCCGTCGAGCTAGAGGGCAGCCTGTCGGTGGAGATCGGGAAACGCCTGCGCGAGATCGCTGCCGCGAAGAACACCGAACTATCGGGGCTGATGGCCCGGGGAGAGGAGCTGGGGGTTGATACGGTCGGGGTCAAGGAACAGCTGGGCGAGGCAAAGGTGCTGGCGGAAGCCGGCAAGATAAGGGAGCTTATTTCACTCTTTACGGAGAACATAGGGTCCATGTCCGGCGGCATTGCCGCCAGGCTAGGGGAGATCAATGCCGGAAAGATAGGTGACGCCCGTGATGAGCTGACGGGACTCGAGGAGGAAACAGGTGGCGATTACGATGATCTCTCTGTGCTTCTGGAAACGGCCGAGGAAGAGCTCGAAGCGGAGAGATACGATGAACTGGATGCGGTGTTAGCGGATTTCAGGGCGGCGAGAGAGGAGCACCGGCTCGATTTCCTTTCGGAAAAATACACGGAGAATGCCGATGGTATAGAGAAGGAGATGACGGAACTTGAATCGCTGGGGATCGAGGTTGACGATGCATACGATCTGATGGCCGCTGTCAGAAAGGGTGTCTCCGAGAGGGATTTCTCTCTGATGGAGGACCACGTTTCCCGGCTGGAGGAGATGCTGAACGAGGCCAGGACCACGAAAGCGCGGGAGCTGGCCAAAGGGCATTTCGTAGCTGCCAAGGAGCTGCAGGCGGAATTGAAGGACGCAGACGAGCCCGTGGAGAAGGAGATGGCAGTGTTCAAGAGCGCGGTGATGGCCATCAAGGAGAAGGATTTCGTGCAGGGGCTCCGCCTTACCCGAAACGCGGAGGAGCTGTTGACGGCCGCCAGGGAGCGTTGGAGGCAGAGGCTTGCCGAAGAGGCCATGGGGCAGGTAGAGGAAGCCGCCGCCGAAGGGGAGGAACTGGGTCTCACACCAGCTCTCCTGGAGGACCTCCATTCACGCATCAAGGGAATGGCCAGGCAGGCGGAGGAAGGGGACTTCCTGGGCTCCCGGAAGGCTGCCGAGGAGGCCCTGGAGCTCTACGAAGGAAAAAGGAATGAGCATTTCAAGCGCCGAGCGGAGGCCAGGATGGCGGCTGTGAGGGAGCGAATAGCCGAGGGGTATGAGCTCGAACTTACCATGGAGGACGTGGAGGAGCCCCTGGGCGAGGCAGAGGCCCTTCTGGCCGCCGGGGATTACGAGGAGGCCCTGGAAAGGCTGACGGGGACCGCCGATACGTTCACTGCCCTGCGCGAGGGGCATTTCCGGGACGCAGCGGATGAATTGCTCGGAGAACTGGAGGGTGAGCTGGCCCGGGGAAGAGAGCTATCTCTGGACTTCGAGCCTATAGTGGGAGAGTACGACGTGGCAAGGGAGCTATATGCCGCAGACGCCTACGAGGATGCCATCGAACGGGCAAAGGGTGCCCTCCTGAAATTCGCGGACATCCTTCTCGACCATTACCGGGAGAGCACCGATTCTATGCTGGAAACCATAAAGGCACTGCTGGACGAGGCCCGGGATTACGAGGTGGACGTAAGTCGGACCCGGGATACGATCACAGAGATACGTGAGCTGTATGGCGAGGAACGGTTCGAGGAGGCCCACGGCATTGGCGAGATCGCCAATACAGAGCTTCGCACAGCCATAGCGGGAAAGCAGCTCGAGGCTCTGACGGGATCCATGGCCGATGTCGATGACGCCCTGCGCGAGGCCGCCGAGATCGAGGCGGACGTATCGGAGGAGCGGGATGGACTGACCCGGATAGAGGATATGCGCCATGACGGGAGGTTAAAAGATGCCATCGACGCTGCCGACGAACTCCTCGAGAGTATAGAGAGGAAGGCTGATGAGAGGCGCGTGGCCATTGGCGAGGGGAAACTGGAACAGGCCGAGGAGACTCTCGTGGACCTGCAGGCGGAGACCGGCTGGGAGCTCAGGGAGATATGGGAGATGCTCGACGGTGCCCGGGACGTTCTGGAGGCCATGGAATACGATCGGCTGGATGAGCTACTCTCGGATTTCCGGGATCGGCTGGCGATGGCGAAGGACCGATACCTCTCGGAGAAGATGACCGCCAGGCTGGACGCATTGGCGGTAGAGGCGGAGGAACTGTCCGAACTCGGACTTTCCGCATCGGAGCTCCGAGGATACCTGGAGGCAGCCAGGGAGTTCTGTACGGATGAGAACTGGGATGAGGCCGGGGAAGCGGCCGGCAGGGCCGAGTCGGCCCTCGCTGAGCTGAAGAGCAGGGATGCCAAGGACCTCGCAAAGAAGCTTTTCGTGGAGGCAAAGAAAACGCTCGGAGAGCTCAAGGAGGTGCTGGAGGACACGGAGGGTTTCGAGACCGCCTTCAAGGAGGCGGTTAACGCCATCAAGGGGCGGGACTTCACGGCGGCCTGCGGAAAGCTCAAGACAGCGAACCGGGGCATGTTGGAGGCAAGGACCTCGTATTTCCGGAACGGTTGCGACGAATCCTTCGGCATCCTGCAGTCGCTCCTTCCCCAGGCGGCGGGCCTGGAGGTGGACCTGGAATCGGTTCGCCAGGCGGTCTCCGGAGCAAAGGAACTGTACGACTCCGGAGATTTCGAGGCGGCGGCAGGGGCGGCCCGGGAGTGCGCGGATCAACTGGGTGAGGGAATAAGGAATGCGAGAATGCATATCATCGCCGGAACGAAGGAGGAGCTGACGGCCCTTCTGCGGGAGGCCGGGGAAATAGAGGCTGACATATCGGATGAGATGGAGGGATTGAGAAGGGCCGAGAGGGACATCGAGGATGGCAGGCTCGTTGAAGTCATCGAGCATCTCGACGACATCATAACTTCGACCGCCGATAAGATCGGTAAAAGGCGCCGACAGATGGGAGAGGCCAAGCTGGAGGATGTCAAGAGGTCGCTTCGGGACCTTTCGGAGGAGAGCGGACGGGAGTACGGGGACCTCTCGGACCTGATAGTGGAGGCCCAGGTGGCCCTGGACACGGCGGATTATCCTTCCCTGGAGGGATTGGCAGCGAGGTTCGAGGAAGCGCGGAAAATGCATCTCAATACACATCTGGCGGACAAATACGCTGCCAAGGCGGACGCCCTGGAGGCGGAGCTGGATCTGATGGAAGAGCTCGGTGTCGAGGTGGATGGGGGCGGGGAGCTCATGGCACGGATACGACAGATGGTGAAGGATGGGGATTTCGAGGGGGCTAAGGCATCGCTGGAACGGTTATCCGCCCTCATCGATGAGGGAAGGAACGTCAAGGCCAAGACGCTGGCCAAGCGAGAGTTCACCTCCACGAACAGGCTTCTCATGAGGCTGAAGAAGGAGGGAATAGACCTCTCGGAGGAGGAAAGGACGTTCCGGGAGATACTGGGAGCCATCAAGGCCAGGGACTTCATAAAGAGCATACAGCTCACAAAGGAAGTGAACGAGAAACTGGCCCGGGCAAGAACGAACCACACTCGCAAGGAGGCTACACGGGCAATAGAGAGCCTCGAGGGAATGCTGGGCGAGGCCACCGGGATGTTCTACGACGAGGAGAAGTTCGACGACGCGCTGGAGCTCATTGGAAAGGCCAGGGAGGAGTTCGATGAGAAGCGGAAGGAGTTCCACCGGGAGATGGCTGAAGGCGCCATGGGTAAATTGGAGGAGATGACCGGGCGCTGCACCCAGTGGAATATAGACGTGACAGCATTCAGTGTGGGCCTCGCAAGGGCCCGGAAGCTGTACGAGAACGGCCAATACGAGGAAGCCGAGGAGACGGCCGGGGACACGCTGGAGGCGGCAATCAAGGCTTTCGAGGACAGGCAGCTGGCCATGATACGGGAGAGAACGGATGCCATCACTCCACTTCTCAATGATGCAAAGACGCTATCGGTGGACTCCGGCCCCGAGAGAGGGAAGCTGCTGGCAGCCGAGGAACTGCGAGAGGAGAAGAGATACGAGGAGATCATCGAGCTGCTCTCGGATGCGGAGAGAACACTGGGGGAGAAGATAGAGGCGAGACGGCTCGAGATGAGCACGGAAGAGGCGGAGAAGGCCCGGGGGGACCTTGTCAAGCTCCAGGAGGAGACCGGGGAGAGGTACGTGGACCTGGAGGAACTCCTGAAGCTCACGGAAAACGCCATAATGGAGCGGGACTGGGATGCCGCGGAGGGTACCCTGGCCCAGTTCGTATCCAGCTGGCATTCCCACAGGAACGCCCATATGAGAGAGGTCTACGGCAAGAGGGCCGATTCGCTTGCGGAACGGATAAAGGGACTGGAGGAAATCGGACTCGAGCCCGGCGATACCCCATCGCTCATGGAGCATCTCAGGGCCGTCATAGAGGGGAATGACTTCGATGCCGCCGAGGAAGCGGCGGGCCGACTGGAAGCGGCGGTCGATGAGATGCAGGGCAGGGATGCCAGGGCCCTGGCCAAAAAGAGGTTCATCGAGGCAAAGGAGCTCATGAGCGAGATGAAGCCCACGGGGGCGGACCTCCGGGGAGGAGACACATTGTTCGCCAGGGCCGTAAAGGCCATAAGGGACAAGGACTTCGTGGGCGGGGCAGGAGCTGCGGGAAAGGCCGTGGACATACTCTCGGACGTGAGGGCGGGATACCAGCTGGAGATGGCCCGGTCTGGGCTCGCGGAGCTGGACGAGATGACCGGAGAGGCCCATCCCGACCTGGTCGAGATCATAGAGGCCATGGACGCGGCCCTGGCCGAGAGAGATCATACGACACTTATCGATCAGCTCGCATTCTACCGCGAGGCAAGGATGGAATACGTCGAGGAGCACAGGGCGGAAGAATGCCTTACCGGCCTTCGGGAGGTCGAACTGGATATATCCGGGCTGGCGGAACTGGGTATCGGCATACCCGGGATAGAGGAGGCTCTCATGGAACTGGGAGAATACGTGGATTCACACGATTTCACCGGTTTCGAAGACGCCATGAAAGACATTGGAGAGCGCCTGGAGCTGGCCCGTACCGAAACCGCCAAGGACGTCGCCACGGGAAAGATCATGAAAGCCAAGGAGATCTTCGGGGAGCTGTCCAGGGCGGAGCTGGACCTCTCCTCCGAGGAAGCGATGTTCAGGGACGTGATGGCCTCGATACAGGCGAACAGATACGTGGAGGCCGTGAAGGGGATAACCGATGCGATACGGTCCCTCACGGAGCGGCGAAACACGCACAGAAAGAACCTCGTATCGGGTGCAATGATGGAGGTCGAGAACCTTCTTGCCGGCATGTCCCATCTCGATATCAACACCACCGATGTGGAGGAAGCGCTGGAAGGGGCCCGGAAGGCCTTCGAGGAAGGTAACTATGTCGAGGCCGGGGATGCCGCCGACAGGGCTAAGGAAGCGGCCGATGCGGCGAAGGACGGATACCGGAGGCGTGTGACGCTCGAGGCGCTGAAGGAGACCGACGACCTCGTTAGGATCGGGGCAGAGGAGGGTCTCACGACGGGGACCATGGAGGAGGCCATTGCGGGGGCGTTCATGCTCATAGAGGAACGACGTTACGACGAGGCCGAGGAGAGCCGCGCAAGGGCGGAGTCGCTCCTTCGCGAGGCCAGGCTGGCCGTGGACCGGGAACTGGCCCACAGGACCATGGCCGAGGCCCGCGAGCTTCTCAGGAAGGCGGAGAGCATGGGATTGGATTCAGTGTCGGTGGAGACACAACTGGAATACGCCAACGTTCATCTGGAGGATGGCGAGTTCGAGGCAGCGCAGGAACTCGTGGGGCAGGCCGTGGTCATACTGAAGGAAATGATCGGGGAGACGAAAAGGAGAGAACTGGGCGACAGCCTGGGAGAGCTGGAACCCCTTCTGGCAACCGCCGGGGAGCTCGGTGCCGACGTGGCGGCGGACGTCGAGGCCCTTGCATCCATCAAGGCGCTTCTGGCCGGAGGCCGGTTCGAGGAAGCAGCCCCGCTCATCGCGACGGCAAGGGAATCCCTCTCCGGCAAGATCGAGGAGGGGCGTTGGGCGGAGGGCACCCAGAGGATCGCATCCTCCCGGGAAAGGCTTCTGGGGCTGTCCGAGGAATCCGGCGTTGACACCGTCGAGATGGAGGAAATGCTCATGGGTGCGGAGGAGATGCTAAATGCCGGGGATGTGCCGGGATTCGAGGAAAAAATGTCGGATTTCGAGTCAGCCCATGCCGCCCTCCTGAAGGACATCTCCGAGAAGCGATGCAGGCAGCGGGGGGAAACACTGAGAGTTGAAGCGGAGAGGATCGCAGCGGCCGGGATCGACGTCACGGGAGCAAGGGAGAGCCTGGAGCGGGCACGGGCGGCGGTGGAATCGGAGGATGCGGGGGTGGCCAATAACCTTCTATCCGAGGCTGAGGAGATCCTCACCGAAGCCAGGAACGTCACGGCAAAGGCCCTGGTCAAGGACCATGTGGGGCAGGCCCGGGAGATGTTCACCGAGCTCAGAGGACTGGGTTACGAGCTCGAAGAGGAGAACCGTTTGTTCGCGGATGTCCGGGGGGCGGTATCCGGCCAGGATTTCATAGAAGCCTGCCGGCTTCTCCTGGAGGTCAAGGAGAGCCTGGGGGCCATCAGGGTACAGCACTACAGCGGAAAGGCCTCCGAGGCGGTCCGGGAGTTCGCGGATCTGCTCGCGGAAGCGGAAGGGCTAGGCCTGGACGTTAGCGGAGAGAAGGAATTGCTGCCCGATCTGGAAAATGCACTGGCCGGAGGCCTAAGTGACGAGGTCCTCAAAGCGGCCGGCGAGGCCAGCGGGAAACTTCGTTCCGCTATCGCCGAGATACGTGCCGGCAGCCTCTCCGAGGAACGCTCGGAGCTGGAGCCCGTACTGGAAGCGGCCAGGAGCATGGGTCTGGAGATAACGGAGGACGAGGAGGCACTTGCTAACATCGAGGCCATGGCCGGAGAGGGCAGGTACGGGGAAGCCATGGAGGCCATGATGGCTCTGAGAGGCTCCCTGGAGCAGAAGATCGATAAACATTACGTCAGTTCGAATCACGAGAAGATAGAGATGATAAGAGGTCAACTGGCCGAGCTGGAGGAGGTCACAGGCGGGGAGGAATGGAAACTTCGGGAGAGCGTGGAAAGGGCAGCTGGAGCGCTTGAGGACATGCGGCTGGGAGACGTGGACTCGGCCCTCGAGGAGTTCTCGCGGCTCCTGGCGGAGCGCAGGGAGACCCACAGGTCGCAGGTGCTTCAGGAACAACTTGCCGGTCTCACCGCGGAGCTGGACTCCATGGTGGAGGCTGAACTGGATACCGGAGAGGCGGCTTCCATGGCCCTTAGCTGCCGGGAGGCACTGGATGCAGGCGAACTTCCAGCGCTGGAAGAATCCCTGGAGCGCCTTTCGGAGATCATGGAAACACTTAGAACCGTGGATGCCAAGACCATGGCCAAGGAGAGCTTCATCGCCGTGAAGGACCTGGTGGGCAAGGCAAAGGAACTGGCACTTCTCACACCAGAGGCGGAGGCTGGCTTCAGACAGGCGGTGGAGAGGATCCGGGGAAGGGAGTTCCTGGAGGGGATCAAGCTCCTCGGGGGGGTGAATGCTGTTCTTGCGGAGATACTGAACACATATCACAAGGGGGAGGCCGAGAGACTCCTTGCGGAGGCAACGGTATTGATGGAAGAGGTAAGGGATGCGGACGCCGGGATCGAGCTGTTCACGGGGGCATTGGATGCATTGAGGGAAAGGTTTTCCGGGGGCCGCTTCCAGGAGGTCCATGCCGGTCTTGAGGAGACTGTCCTGGAAATGAGAGAGGCCGTCGACCGCAGCAGGGAGGGCGCCCTTGCGGCAAGGCTCGAAGCAGTGATAGCTTCCATGGGCGAGGCCAGGGATAGGGGGATCGACATCAGCCAGGAGGTGGAGAGCCTGGCCGAACTGGAAGCACTGAAGGAGGAGCGCCGGTACGGGGATGCAATGGAAATAGTTTCGTCGGTTGAGGGTGTCCTCGAAGAGCGTATGGCGGAGAACCTGCGGGTCCTCAAGGAGAAGAAACTGGGCGAGGCCAGGGCGGCCCTCGGTGAGATAGAGGGTCTGGGTGGAAGGGAGTACGGGGACCTTCGGATCATGCTTGACGACATGTTCCGCCAGTTCGAGGAGGGCGATTATGCCAACATGGACGAGACCGTGGCCGCATTCTACTACAAGAAGGAGGAATACTCCAGCGAGCTCCTTGCCGGAACCTATTCTCCGCGATTGCAGGAATACGCCTCCGTCCTGGCGGATTACGGGGGAATGGGTCTCGATACGGGCATGGGAGATCAGCTCCTTGCAGAAGCCTGGAAGGCTGTTGAGGGACAGAGCTTCGACCGTATGCCGGGCATAACGGGTCAGCTCGACGGTTTCCTGGAGGAGACCAGAAGCGTCGGTGCCAAGGAGCTGGCCAAGACCCATCTGACCGAATCAAAGTCGTTGCTCCTGCGCGTCAGGGAGGCCGGCATGGAGCCCGGAGCGGACAATGAGATCTTCGGGGACGTGCTGGAGAACGTTCGTTCGAGGGATTTCCTGGGGGCCTTGCGCTCGTCCAGGTCGATCCGAAGCAGGCTGGAAAAGATGCTGGCAGACAGGACGCGGGAGGAGGCGGAACGCCTTGTGCGGGAGACTGGAAACATGGTGGTGGAGGCAGGAGAGCTGGGATTGGATGCAGGGGAGGCCGATGGTAAGGTTCGAGAGGCCGCCTCAAAGCTGGAATCCGACGATCCGGAGGGGGCTCTTGGACCGGCCAGGGAAGCACACGAGGCACTGACGGGTATACTGGGCACGTACTATTCCGGTAGGGCGGGAAAGGCGCTTGCGGATGCTGCCCCGCTGCTCGACCGGATGAGGGCGGAAGACCTGGTCTCGGCTGCCTGGGAAGAAGGATTCGGAGAGGTCCGGCAGGACCTGGAGGCGGGCAATTGCAAGGAGGCCGCCATCCTTGCCGAGGAGACATTGGTCTCCCTGACGAACGGCGAGAGACAGCATTTCTCGCGAAAGGCCGAGGGTCTTCTGGAGACTGCAAGATCCACAATGGAGCGCTGTGCGGAGAAGGGTGTTGACGTGAACTTCGCAGCGGAGTTGCTGGAATCCGCCAGGGAGAACCTTGCCTCGGGAGATTACGACGACGTCATTCGGACCGCCACAGAACTGAAGCGGGAACTTGAGGGAGCCGAGGTGCAGTACCTCAAGAAGGACACATCGGCCATGTTCTCGGAGATCTGGAAGATGACATCCGAGGCTTCCGAGCTCGAACTGGACATCTCCGGGGTGGAGGAGATGGTCGCCAGGGCCCAGGAGTACCTGAGGGACGGCGAGCTGGACCGGGGATCGGACCTGGCCGCCTCGGCCAGGGAGGAGATCAAGGAAGCCCTGGATGGCAGATACGGAGAGCTCCTGGAAGGCGAGTTCGGGGAATGCGGTGCCGAGGTGGCAAGAGCCGATGAGCTGGGGACGGACATCGCCAGGGAGAAGGAGCTGATCGCCTCCGCCCGTGGGGCCTGGGAGGCCGGGCAGTACGGAGATGCATTGAAGGTCATCCGGGGTGCGCGGGAAGCCATCAGGACCGGCGTGGAGAACATGCACAGAAGCAGGACCGAGGCCGGCATACGGGAGAGGATGGAAGCGTTGAGAGGGCTGGAGGAACGGAGCGGAGCGGCCCCTCAGGAACTCGTCCGGATAATGGAGAGGTGCGGTGAGGCGATGAAGGTGGGGGACACCGAGGAGGTGGCCTCCCTTCTGGCCGCGTTCGACCGGGAGGCGGAAGGAGCGGCGGCGGCCCGGGAGGTCGCAGACATCGAGGAAGCGTTCTCATCAATGGCTGGAGAGATGGAAGAGTTCGACGCCCTGTCCCTGGACGTATCCGGCGCAAGGGAGATTCTGGCCCGTGGCCTCGCCCACGCGGGGATCGGCGAGCTGGAACAATCGTTGACGGTGAGAGAGGAGCTCTCGGCGGCTATGGAGCACATTCGCAGCGAGGGGGCCAAGGAGCTTGCCAAGGTCAGGATAACGGAGATCAAGAAGCTCTTCGGAGAGGTCCGTTCCGCCGGGGTCGATACATCCTCCGAGGAGGAAACGTTCAAGGAACTCGTGGGTGCCGTCAAGAAAGGCGATTTCATCGAAGCCCTCGGATTGTGCCACAGGGCGGAGCTCAGTCTCGAGCAAAAAAGGACCGCTCGTTCAGCCGAGGAGCTGTGGGGCCGTATCAGCGAGGTCGAGGCCATGATATCGGTGGGCGCGGAGATGGGTCTGGACACTGGCGGGGCCATGACGGAGCTCGGGGCGGCCAAGGAGCTGTACGGATCGGGAGATCTCGCGGCCTCCGGGGAGAGGGCCGCTTCCGCATTGGTGATATTCGAGACCGCCAGGAAGGAACACCGGAAGGGTGAGGCCAGGGTCCTCATGGAGGAGCTCCAGGGCCTCATCATGGAGGCCATGGATGCCGACGTGGACATGGTGGCCCTGGACGATATGGCAGCCAATGCGAGGATGCATTACGACAAGGGCGATTTCGACCGATCGAAGGAATATTCACAGGCGGCACGGGAACAGATACGGGAGGCGATGCGCGGGGCGGAAGCGAGGGTGGCGGAGACCGAACTGGAAGGACTGAGAGGCCTCGTGGCCCGGGCAGGGGAACTCGGTGTGGACGTCACCGCCCACGACGAAGCCCTGACGAGCCTCGCCGGACTCCTGGCCGAGGAGCGTTACCAGGAGGTTAGGGCCGGGATAAATGAGATCCGGGAAGAGGTACACGGCCCGATGGTCGAGAGGGGTACGGCGGCATACGGAAAGCGTTGGGATTCCCTCGCCGGGCTCATAGCGGAGGCCAGGAGGCTGGGCATGGAGCCCCAGGCAGCGGAGGCCGAGGCCCGGAAGGCCGAAGGATTGGCCGCAGCCGAGGATTACAGCGGAGCCATAGAGTTGGCCGACGAGACAGGTCAGAGGCTCAAGGGAGAGATAGACGAATTCAGAAAGGCGCATGAATCGATGGTTCTCAGGAAGGCTGCCGTAGCCATAGAGTCGCTGGAAGCGGAGACGTCCGGGATACCGGGACTGGAATATGACCTCTCGGACATGAGGGAGAGGCTGGAGGCGGCAAGACAGGCAGCCGACTCGGGAGATGACGTGATGATGAGGGAGGCTATCCGTGAACTTCATGAAATGGAGAAACGAAGGACCGCCTCGCTCGTAACCGAGGCCTATCCGATGGTCCTTGACGCCATCTCCGGGGATATGGAGAAGATACAGGGTATCGGAATACCACTGGCCCTGGCGGAGGAGCTCATGGGCAGCGCAAGGGAGCAGCTCGCAGCGGGCGATCTGGACCGGGTCAGGGACCTTCGGAAGCAGCTCGAGGAGATCATAGGTGATGCCAGGGGAGAGCCGGCAAAGGGGATCGCGAAGAAACACATCGGCAGGGTCAGAAAAGCCCTCAAGGAACTGAAGGAGCAGGGTGTGGACATGACCCAGGAGGAGGGTCGGTTCCGAGAGGTGCTGGCGGCGGTCAAGAAGGAGGATTTCGTAGAGGCGACCTGCATAATGGTGGAGATCATCGACATGCTTCGTGTTAAACGCGTGGACCATTACACTGGAAGGATCAACGAGAAGCTGTTAAAGGTGGACGAAACGGTAAGGAAAGCTTCCCGGAAGAACCTCGATGTGAAGGCGACCAGGCGCAGGGCCTTCGAGGCCCGGGCCCTTCTCAAGCGGCGAAAATACGCCAGGGCGGACCAGCTCGCCGGGGAGGCCCTGGAGATGGCCCAGGACGTCTGGGAGGCCTCGCTCCGTGAGGGAGCGGCGACTGCCCTTGCCGAGGTGGAATCGCTGGTGGCCGAGGCCAAGGACTATTACGACGTTGCTGAGGTGGAAGCGATGGTGGCGGAGGCCCGGGAGGAGTTCGGCCAGGGGGGCTTCATCTCCAGTATGGAGCATATCGAGGAGGCCAAGAGGCTCCTTTCCGACATCAAGAGCGGGAAGGTGGAGACCGCGGCCCGGGCTGCCGTTGGAAGGATGGAAAAGCTGGCGGCCATGCTTTCGGACGCCGGCATGGATGCGGCCGGGATCGAGGTTCCGCTGGGCCCCTTCAGGGACCGTTTCGAGTCCGGGGAGATGGAGGGCCTTGCGGAGGAGATCATCAATCTCGAGCGGGAGTTCCTCTCGGCCCGGCGGAGAGAGTATGCGGAATTCCTCGAGGAGATAGGGGCGGTATCCCACGTCACCGATGAGAGCAAGGAAGAGCTCAGGGACAAGGCCGCCTCGCTGGAAAACCTGCTGGGATCCGAGGAATGGGGATCGGCGGAAGCCCTTGCCGTGGAACTCTCGAGCATAGCGGAAGCCACCAGGGCCAGGATCAAGCTGGAGGAGGAATATCTTTCATTGACCTCCCAGGCCAGGGAGTTGATCGAGAGGGCAAGGGAGAACGACATCGACGTCGGAGCCGAGGAGAGCAAGCTCGAGGAGGCAGGTTCTCTAAAGGAGAGCGAGAAACTCGAAGAGGCGATATCGGCCCTCATGGAGCTTCACAAGGCACTGGTGAAGGCCGTGGGCGAGCTTCTGAGAGACAGGGCCGAGGCGCTCCTGTCCGAGACCGCGGAATTCCTGAACGAGGAAGCGGAAAGCATGGACGTTGAGGCGCTGATGGAGCGGTTGGAGGGCGCCCGGGAAAGGTTCGAGGCGGGTGATTACGAGGCGAGCATGGACGGCTGCGGCGAGATAAAGGAACTGCTGACGGTCATGCATGCGGAAAGTGATGCCCGGGACGTGGAGGAACTGATGACCAAGGCCAGAAAGGAGCTGGAGAAGAACAAGGATATCGGCATTGACATCTTCGAGCTGGAAGCCTATATCTTCAAGGCTTCCATGGCGTTCCAGTCCGGGGACCTGGCAGCCACGGCGGAGCTGGCCCGAAGGGCCATCGATGCCGCCGTCACGGGGCGGGAGGGAATAGACGAGGGCAAGATTCGCATGACACTCCGGAACACGGAGAGCCTCATCTTCGAGAGCTCCGAGTACTCGGTGGACATGGGGGAGATAGAGGAAAAGCTGGAAGAGGCGGAAAAACTTCTGGATGAACGGAAGCTGCAGGACGCCAAGGACCTGACCGAGCGCCTTTACGAGAGCGCCCAGAGCCTCATCGACGAGACGCTGGGGGCCATGATACCGGAGAGGTTCCAGGAGATATCCGATCTCATAGAGAGGGCAAAGGAGGCGGGGACCAACGTGGAGGAGGACGAGGTGGCCCTCATATCCATAGACACTCTGAGGGAGGAGGGACGGCTGCTGAGCGCCATCAAGATGATAGAATCCGTGCGCACGGTGGTGAGCGAAAAACTGGGAGAGAGAAGGGACGAGCTGGCGAAGTCGAGGCTCAACAAGGCATTCGAGGACTTCAATCTCGTCAGAGAGACGGCTATAGCGGATATTCCAGAACTCGAAGAGATCCTGGACCGGGCCCTGGCGGCCAGCACCGGGGGCGAGCTGGAGACGGTGAACGAGCTGGTGGACGAGTTCTACAGCCGGAAGGACGAGCATGAGCGGAAGGTACGGGCGGGGGACCTGGCGGAGGCCGTGGAGAACCTGGCGGCACGTCTGGCGCCTCTGGGAGAGCTGGATATAGACGTAACCACGGGCTGGGACCTGCTGGAGTCTGCAAGGGGGCAGCTGGCGGTGGAGGATTACGACGCCGCGGACGGCTCATGCTCGGAGATACGCGAGCTCATCGACAACATATACCTCGAGAAGCTGCAGCCGGACTCGGAGGCCAACATAAAGCAGATCGACGTGATGATGGACCGTTTGAGGGAGAAGGGAGTGGACGTGGCGGCGGAGGAGAGCATGTTCTCGGAGGTGCTCACGGCCATGGACGGCGGAGATTATGCAAGGGCCTACGATGTGAGCAGCCGGTTGAGGATGGTGGTGAGCAAGATATACGATCACAGGAGGAAGGAGATGCTGGATGCACGCCTCGAGGAGGCCGAGAGGTTCTTTTCGGATTTCGAGGAGAAGGGCTACTTCGAGGAGCCGTACAGGGGCATAATCCGCGCGTCCATCGACGAGCTGAGGGAGCATTTCGACGGCGGTGAGATGGACCTGTGCGAGGAGAAGTTCGGCATACTGGACGAGACCATCGAGACACTTCGGACCAAGTTGGGAATCAAACTGGAGGTGGACGAGCTGCTTTCGGAGGCAAGGGGCTTCCTTGAGACCGGGGAGAACCTCGGGGTGGAGACCGCGAAGGAGGCGGAGACGGTGAAAAAGGCCGAGGCACACTTCCTGGACGGAGAGTACGACGAGGCCAAGCCGCTTCTCGAAAGTGCGCTGAAACCCCTGAAGAAGAGGATAAACAAGCGCAGGATGAGCATAGCCAAGATGGTGCTGGAGGACGCCCTGGAGACCTTCAACGAGAGGCGGAGCAAGGTGGACATCGAGGTGGCGGAGGAGGCCCAGGAACTGCTCAAGGATGCCACGCGAAGCTTCAAGAAGGGCAGGTTCGAGGCGGCCATAAAGATAGCGAAGGAGCTTAAAGCCAAGATGACGGGGGCCCAGGAGGCTGCGCCGCCCGACCTTTCGGATGCTTTCGAGGGCGAGGAGGAGGTGGAGGAGGAAGAGGAGCCGGAGGCGCCGCCGGAGGAACCGGAGCCCGAGCCGGAGCCGGAACCGGAGAAAGCGCCCGTGGAGAAGCCGCCGGAGAAGGAAAAGATCCCGCCAACCGGAAAGCGTGTCAAGCTGAGTTGCCCCACATGCAAGAAGGCGTATGCGGCGAGGATCGCGAAGGTGCCCGCGGTGGCAATGTGTCCGTACTGCGGCACGAAGGCTGTGATAAAGAACATCTGAGGGAGGGTACGAGGGCTCCGAGGGGGGTCCTTTTTTGTTTTTGTGTTTTTTCGGGTGCTTTCGTTAGATGTGTTCTCTTCTCTAGAAGGCTCTCGGCGTAACTGCGTCACGCCTGAGTAGCCCGGAAGGTGTTCCGTGCGATCCCGGTAGCCGGGGCGGGGAGCTGGGGTGGTGTAGGCGCATGTCCGCAGGGTTACGCCCCTGCGGGCGCAGGGGTATCTATTTGATGCCCCGGAATGAAATGGGCGCGAGCCCGATACCATATTATTAATAACGTACAAAATCAGTAGAAAAAGGGGGGCGCCGCCCCCCTGTGGGGCGATGGCCCACCGTGGAAGGATTATTTGCCAGGTAAGGCCGTCCCCGAACCCCCACCCGGAGCCCTCCGCTGGAGTTTATTTCTTTTAGAATTTTCTGCGCTGGCCCAGGCTCCAAAAGAAGAAACTCGTTAAAAGAAAAATCGCCTGGGCCTGCTCGAAAATTGAATTGTAGAACAGGCATTGCGATTGTGTGCGAAGAGAAACTAACGCTTCTCCCCCAGGGCCTTCTCGGGCTCATTCATCGATAGGATTGAATCCGAATGTGTTTTATTCCTATACGGTATCGGGCCTGCGCAAGCCTACCGGCCGCAGGCCCTCTTACCTGTTGGCGAATGGTTGCGCGGGGATCGATACTTGTTCCATTCTTAGTATCGTTCGTTTCCAACAATCCGGGATTTGGAATTCAGACGCGATATACAAATTCACTCGAAAAGCGATCCTACCCTCCGGATCGCGGAGACATTACCGCCTTTTCCGCTTCAACCACCCGGCCAGGGCGGGTCCCTTCATCACGAGCACGAACAGCACGACCGTGATGATGATCCAGGGGACCACATCGACCTTCGACGACGGGTAGGTTTCGAGCAGAATATCGGCCTTCCCGTTGGACCGGCAGTCGTTGTCCGAAAGGGTGCAGCCACGACTCTCCGCGTCGAGGAAGATGCCGTGATCGCCGTTGTCGGTGCAGATGTTCATGACGATGGTGTTCCGGTGAGCACTGCTGAGGTTGATACCGCTGTAGTTGTTATTGTTGCAGGTGTTGCGGGAGATGCGGTTGTGGGTGGAGTTGTAGTTATAATCTCTATACCGATAGTCTCCCATGAAAATGCCATTTTCCCCGTTTCCGGATAGGATGTTATTTTCTATAGTACAGGGTGTTGCACCGACCAAATGCAAAGTTGACCTAATTCCACCATACTATC
>CAYRFL010000041.1:0-35468 GCA_964423515.1 uncultured archaeon | reverse complement strand
ATACTTTGTGCCCTCTCTTGTGAGAATTAAATTGTATGTAAATAACTATCACCAGTAACAAACCATTCTTTCGCATGAAAGAATATTTATTTCATAAGATGAATAGGCGGGAAGACCCCGGGGCTTTATGCACTGGGCGTAGAAATACCGATACAATTCACAGAACAGGAGGAATACGATGACGAGACCGATCCCGGGCAATTACATATTCGATGCGCTCCTCGACAGACCGTGCATAGTGCTCGCCTGCAACACGCGGATCATAAAGGGCGTGACCAGAGGCATCCTGCGGGCCGCGAAGGACACGGACGCCGCCGTCATGATAGAGATCGCCCGCTCCGAATGCAACGAGAAGGTGGGCTACATAGGGCATACCCCCGAGAGCTTCGGGGAGATGACCATCCGGGCGGCCGACGAAGCCGAGCATGACATATGGGCCCTTCATGCGGACCACATCGGGATCAAGACGGGAAGCGCGGAGGAGCTCGAGGGTACAAAGGCGCTCATCCAGCGGCACATCGATGCGGGATTCACCTCCTTTGCCATCGACGGGTCCCACCTCTTCGACTTTTCCGGAGAGACTGTGCAGGAAGAACTGGAGCCGAACGTCAGAGCCACCGTGAAGACGGGCAAGTTCATACTGGAAAAGATGGCCGGAGGGGATTTCGGTCTGGAGGTGGAGGTGGGGGAGATCGGCCGCAAGGACTCCGAGGGCATGATACTGACCACGCCGGAGGAGGCGGTCGCCTTCATAACGGCCCTCAACGCCCGGGGTATCCACCCCCAGGTGCTGGCGATAGCAAACGGGTCCGCCCACGGGAACGTGTACGACGAGACCGGAAAGCTCATGGAGCAGGTCTCCATCGACATCGGAAGGACCAACGACATCGCCGACGCCCTCAAACGGGAAGAACTGAACGTCAGGATCGCACAGCACGGGATAACCGGGACCCCCAGGGAACTCATCTACCAGAGGTTCCCCCACGGCAATATCATCAAGGGAAACGTTGGCACCTTCTGGCAGAACATAGCCCACGAGGTACTGAAAATATATCATCCTGACCTTTTCGCAGACATGTGGAACTGGACCCTGGAAACCTACGGCAGGGAGGCGGCCAGGGACGGTATAAGGAGCGACGACCAACTGTTCGGCAAGTACGGCAAGTTCGCCACCAAACAGTTCTTCGACCGGATATACGCAGTTGACGACGAGACGGAGAAGGCCCTCGATGCCCGCGCATACGCGGAGGCGCTGACCTTCATAAGGGCATTCCGGCTGAAAGGTACGGCCTCGATCGTGAGAGAATACATGGCTGGAAGATGATGCGGAAAGGGTATGTGGATATTAAAAAAGGGTGAGAGGTGAGTGATATGAGGATAGCAGTGCTGACAGGGGGCGGCGATTGCCCCGGTCTCAACGCGATAATCAGGGCCGTCACCATTAAGGGAGTGAAGGACGGTCACGAGATAATAGGCATCAGAAGGGGATGGATGGGAATGCTCGAGAAGGACCACGTGGTGCTGGACCGGGACGCGGTATCCGGCATAGTGCACAAGGGAGGAACCGTCCTCCAGTCCTCTAGGACGAATCCCGTCAAGGTCCCCGACGGCTTCGAGATCGTGAAGGACACCATGGAGAGCCTGGGCATAGACGCTCTCATAGCCATCGGCGGGGACGACACGCTGGGGGCTGCACGGCGATTGTTCGAGATGGGCCTCAAGGTCGTGGGGGTCCCGAAGACCATCGACCGGGACCTTTCCGCCACCGATACCACCATAGGCTTCGATACGTCCATCAATATCGTCATGGATGCCATCGATCGGCTGCATACCACTGCGGCCTCGCACGGAAGGGTCCTGGTCCTGGAGGTCATGGGGCGACACTCGGGATTCATCGCCGTGATGGCCGGTATGGCCGGCGGCGCCGACTACATTCTCATACCGGAGAAGCCCTTCATTATCGAGGACATCTGCGAGAGCCTTAAAAGAAGGCATGCCAGCGGCCGGGACTTCAGCATCGTTGTGGCCGCCGAGGGAGCGAAACCGGAGGACTGGGATGATCTGGTGACCCTGGATTCGGAGAGGGACCAGTTCGGCAACGTGCGGCTCGGAGGCATAGGGGACAGGCTCGCAAAGGAGATCGAGAAGAGGACGGGCTTCGAGACCCGGGCGGTGAACCTGGGCCACGTGCAGAGAGGGGGCTCGCCCACGGCATACGACAGGACCATCGGTCTTCGCCTGGGAGCCAAGGCGCTCTCCCTGGTGGAGGAGGGACAGTTCGGAAAGATGGTGAGCATAAAGGGGGACGCCCTCACTGCGGTGGATCTTCAGGAAGCTGTGGGAAAGCGAAGATACGTCGATGATGAGCTCTACGGCGTGGCCCAGTCCTTCTTCGACTGAGCATTTTTTCCCAGTACATATTCTTGGATCGACGGATCATCCACACTTGAATCCTCGGTTTTCCAGCACTACGACCCATGGATCATCGAGACCACTACCAATTGACCGGCGATCCATTTTGAACCGACTATCGGAATAAGTATACGGTGGGACCTGCATGAAGAGGATAGCAATACTTACGGGCGGCGGTGACTGTCCGGGGATAAACGCGGTCATAAGGTCCGTGACGAAGACCGCAATTCTTGACCACGGACTCGATGTTATCGGTTTTTACGACGGCTTTCTGGGCCTCGTGGAGGATCGATGGATGCCCCTTCGCTACGAATCCGTATCGGACATACTATCCCTGGGCGGCACCATACTCGGGACCAACAACAAGGTCAATCCCATGAGGTTCGCCGGGCGCGGCCCGGACGGCAATATAACCTTTTCGGACCGGAGCGAGACAGTCAGGGCGGTCTATCGGCGGAGAGAGCTGGATGCGCTTCTGTGCATCGGAGGCGACGGGACCATGACCATCGCTTCGGGCCTCAACAAACTGGGATTGAACATCATAGGGATACCGAAGACCATCGACAACGACCTCTACGGTACCGATCAGACCTTCGGTTTCGACACCGCGGTATCCATCATAACCGAGGCCATCGACCGCATACGCACCACTGCGGCATCCCATCACAGGGCCATGGTGGTGGAGGTAATGGGGCGGAACGCAGGATGGCTGGCGCTCACGGCGGGGGTGGCGGGAGGAGGGGACATCATTCTCATTCCGGAGATAGATTACGATATGGAGACGGTGTGCGCAAAGGTGGTGGAGCGCAGCGGCTGCGGCAAGAAGTTCAGCATTATCGTGGCTGGCGAGGGCGCAAGGGAGCGGGGTGGCGACGTTGTGGTGGAGAGAAACGTGAAGGACAGCGCCGAACCCATTCGCCTGGGCGGGGTCGGGCGGAAGGTCGCAAAGGAGATCGAGAGAAGAACGGGGGTCGAGTCCCGGGTGACCGTCCTGGGCCACCTCCAGAGAGGGGGGACTCCTTCGGCGTACGACAGGGTCCTGGGAACCCTTCTTGGGATCCACGCGGTTCGGTTGGCCTGCGAGGGAAGCTTTGGCAGAATGGTTCGATTGAACGCGAACAGGATAGGGAGCATAGCGCTTTCCGATGTTTCGGGAAGGGAGAGGACCGTCCCGCCCGATCATCCGCTCCTCCTTGCGGCCAGGCTGCTGGGTACGGTCTTCGGTGACGAGATCACGGATCGAGCAGAATGAATTTGAGCCGAGAACTCTCGTGAACGGGAATGGAACACATGGGGGATCCATCTACGGTTTGTGCCTGTAATTGTACTCCCGGCCCCGCCCGGTCCTCCTCCTGATGATACAGAAGAGGACCTCGTTGTTGTCCCTCAGCCTCTTGAGCGATACTGCAACGGGCCCCTGCGCAACACCTATGGCCCTGCTGATCTCTCTCGATGTAAACCATTTGCGCGGTCTCGATTCAAGAAGCTCGCATACGTCCTGCTGCCCCATGCATCTCTCACCTCCGAATGCGATCCCCGATAATGCGGCGTCCACCGCTCCCGCCGGGCAGAGGGGAGCGCGGTGCGTCAACGATGGGGATTCCATGAAGCTGATACGATGATTCCTAGGGGATTATTTATAATAAGTTTTGTGGAACGATAATTGCACTGGCTACGCGTAATGGAATCAAAATCCAGGCATCCATAGGATCGGAGAACCATTGAAATAATCAGATATGCCCGTTATCAGAATTCTCACTCGACCATTCTTATTCCCTATTCCCTATTCCTTCTTCTGCAATTCCATTATCTTCTTGTCTATCGAGTGAAGGGCCCGAAGGATCGTATCCTCGATATGGCCGCCGGTGATGTCCCTCCTGTGCTCCCGTATGGAGTCCAGTATCCCACCGATGTCCATAGCCAGCTCACCGCCCCTGCTCCCGTCCGATTCCCCCACGCCGTACAGGGCGGTCTCCAGCTTCTTAGAGAAGTCCGAAAGCGCGCTTTCAAGTTCCGACAGAACATCTCTGGAATAATCGGCGATGCTCTTTCCGGCTTCCCTCGCCTTCCTCTCTACGACGCCCTTGGTAAGCGCACTGCGCGTCAATCTGATGTTCTCCCTTATGGCTTCAAGATCCTTTTCCAGTTGTATATCCATAATGCTCACCACACATCCTATCCTTTTCAATCATGTCCTGTCAAGTATGATCCCGTGAGATATTCAGTCCCATGTTCAGTCCCATGTTCAGTTCCATGTTCAGTCCCATGTCCGATCGGTTCAGATCCCATGGAACGCTCAAGGACGGTCAATCTTCCTTCAATATCTTCTTCAACTTCCTGGAGGTCGCATCAAGTTCGTCCAGGAGGTCCCGCGCCATCTGCTTCACGTAGATACGCGCTTCCTTGGAATCGCGTTTCACCGTTCTCTCCACCCCTTCCCTCTCGTATTCCTCCCGCTTCCTCGTTATGAAGCTCTCCAATTGGCCCAGGTTCCTTCCCACCTCGTTCATGGTGTAGATCAATCCCTTCTCCAGATCGCTCATTTCACCCGATCGCTTTCCGGAATCGCTTTCCTCTTTCGATCTCCTCGGTGCGTCCCCTTTGCTTTTCCCTTCGGTCATTCATTTATTCCCCCTTGTGTGTGCATGATCATAGGAAAGATCCCCACATGGAGAATCCATTCCACGATGATGAGAAATTGCGTTATCACCAATTGCCTGGTTACGGTCGCACGGTAATATTTTAGTATAATATTTAATTGTTGCCTAGAGGTGAATGATCAGGAGCGATATTGTTCGAACACATATCGGTTCTGGGCGGGCGATAACGGGGCGATCCGTTTACTTTCACTCATCCCCCTCCCCCCTCCCTAAATGTATATATAAGGATAATGCATTTGCTTTCATCATCCGGCAAAAAAGCTCGGTCAAACGGGAAAAGAAACGTCGGATGCGAAAAATCGAGGTATGAAAATGAACGGCCAAGATAACAAGTATGCATCCCATATTAATGAGATAGAACGGGTGCTTCAGGGAAAGGTATCGAGAGATACCATCGAGAGTAAATTGTTGGAATACACCGAGAAGTTCATGATAGACCTGCCCAGCGCAAAGAAGGCCATCGTCAAGAACTTCGGCGGGGACATAACGAAGCTGACGGGAACCCGCCAGCTCATGGACCTCTCGGACAACGAACCGTCCGTTGATCTGGAGGTTAAGGTACTGTCCATAAATCCCAAGGACATCACCGTGGACGGCGGTCCCAAGACCATCTTCTACGGGCTTATCGGGGATTCCTCGGGCGTGCTGCCCTTCACGGCATGGCAGGAAGTGCCCGTGGACAAGGGCGATACCGTACTCATCAAGAACGCCTACGTCAGGGGAGAGTACGGGGGAAAGGTCCAGGTGAACTTCGGGAACCGGGTGGAATTCCAGAAGATATCCGAGGAAAAGATAGGCGACATACCCAGCCAGGAGTCCCGGGAATATGCAATCGGAGAGCTCTCGGACAGGATGAGCAATGTCAACGTCAAGGGCAAGATACTGAACCTGCGGGACAGAACAGTGATGGTGAACGGCGAGGAGAGAACTGTCTTCAGCGGCGTTCTGGGCGATGCCACGGGTACGGTCCAGTTCAGCGCCTGGGACAAGTTCAACTTCGGTGTTGGAGAGATAATGGATATCAGGAACGCCTATACCAAGAGCTGGAGCGGAAGGCCGCAGCTGTCCTTCAACGACAGGACTGAGATAAACCGACTCTCGGAGGATTCCGATATCGGGGAATTCACAAAGGAGTTCCGGGTGGAGGATTTCAGGGAAGGCATGGAATACGTGACCACGAAGGTGCGAATACTCGAGCTCGAGGAGAGGACCCTGAACTCACAGGGCGGCACCCGCAAGGTATTCTCGGGTCTGTGCGGGGATGAATCTGGAACGTGCTCCTTCACTGCCTGGGAGGATTTCGACCTGCATGAGAACGACGTCATCCGAATAGAGGGAGGATACATCAGGCAGTGGCGCGGACCGCAGCTCACACTCGGCAGGAGCAGCAAGGTGGTCAAACTGACCCAGACGGACCTGCCGGAGGCTTCCAAGCTCTTCAAGGAGAATCTCCGGACCATCGGAGACCTGGCGAACACCGACGGAGCCCTCAACGTGAAGGTGGAGGGAGCGGTCCTGGATATCAAGAAGGGAAGCGGCCTCATATGGAGATGTCCCATATGCCGCAGGGTGCTGGTTAAGGGCGCCTGCTCGGTGCACAAGAAGGTGGACGGAGAGTCCGATCTTCGCATAAAGGCGGTTCTCGACGACGGAACGGGAGCGCTTCACCTAATCGTCGGAAGGGATCTCACGGAAAAGATACTGGGATTCACCCTGGATAGGGCCATCGAGATGATGAAGGAGAACATCAACAACCCGGACCTCATGAGCGACCAGCTCTTCCAGGTACTTGTGGCGAAACCCGCCACGGTCAAGGGAAACGTCACCAACGACGAGTACGGGATAATGATGATAGCAAGCAGCTTCGAGTTCTCGAAGATGGAGCCGAAGGAAGAGGCAAAAGCCCTCCTTGACGAGCTGGGGGTGTGATTGATGGCAAATCCAAGAGAGACCGCATTCAGGATATTTGCCGACGAGTTCAACCGCTCCACGATAAAACTGGAGGGGACCAGCGAATATTCACCCAACTACGTCATAACGCCCCTCGGTGCCAAGATCAACCGGGTGTTCGTCGTGGGTGTCCTTACCGATGTCGAGAACCTTGGCACGCCCGAAGACCCCTTCTTCAGGGCGAAGGTGTCGGATACCACGGGACATTTCTTCCTGTCTGCCGGCCAGTACAACCCGGCTGCCGCGGCAGTTCTTGCGGACATCCAGTTCCCGACCTTCGTGGCGGTGGTGGGAAAGGTGCGGACCTTCGAACCCGAGGACGGAGGTTTCTTCGTATCGGTCAATCCGGAGGTGATAAAGGAGGTGGACGAGAAGACCCGGGATTTCTGGTGCGTCAGGAGCGCCAAGGCCACGAAGGAACGGATCGAAGCGTACCTGGAGGCCGACAAGATGCAGAAGCCCGACGCGGAAGAGCTGGAGAATCTGGGATTCTCCCCGCAGGCCTCGGAGGGGGCGGTGCTGGCCCTGGAGCACTACGGCAACGTGGATACGAACATGTATTTCCGGTCCATGGTATCGGCGGTCTCCACGGTCCTCCGCGACGAGGAGAAGAAGGACCTCATGGATGTCCCGGCCAGGAACGTAGGAGGGGAATACATGACGTCCTTCGACACACCGGGAGAAGTGGATGAGCAGGAGAGCCAGGAAAGCCCCGGGGCGGAGATGAGCGACGAGGAACTGGAAACAGCCATCCTGGCCATCATCGACGAGGCGGATTCCGCGGACCTGGGGGCCGACGGCGGTTCGTGGGACGACATACTGCGCATATCGGGGGAAAGGAAGATCACCCGGGAGAAGCTCGAGGAGACCATGGGAAGGCTCCTGGACAACGGCATGATCTACGAGCCGGTCCTGGGAAGGATGAAGAAGGTATAATTCAACCCGAAAAACGCCGTCGAGAAAACGTAAAGCGGGCCGATCGCGCAAGCCACATCGGCCCGCTTAAGATACATTTGAAGACATTATAACTAGTACGAACAGTATGTGAGGCGGTGCGCCTGCACCGCCTCACATACATTCATCATTTTACCGCCTTTCCACCATATCGACCTGAAGAGTACCGGATATCACCATTCGAAGTGTTCTCAATAATTCAACCAGAATATATTTTAATCCATTCCGTATTGACTCTCCCATTCTTCGATCTTAACGGAACATCGGGTCCGGAAACGGTTGAGAAGGTGAATCGATGAAGATATATACTCCACGAAAGAGCATAATCCCTTCGAGGATGTTGGCCTGTACGATCGCACTCAGTATCATGCTCATGGCAATCATTGCACCGGTTGGGGCAACCGGGGATGAAGGGTCGGGACGTCCCGATGGCGGATCAAGGGCCGCTGCGGACCATCTGCTGCTCACCGAGGCATGCGTGACGCCCACCGCCGGGGAGTTTCTGGAGATCCACAATCCCACCGATGATCCCATCGAGCTGGAGGATTACTATCTGGCGGACATTCCGGATTATTACAACATAGTCAATTCCAATCCGGGCTTTGACAGCCAGCATTCCACGGATTTCGTTGCATCCTTCCCGTCCGGTTCATCCATAGGGCCCGGCGGCTACAAGGTCATAGCGTTCAATTCATCCGAGTTTCTGGGCCAGTACAACAATCTCGTGCCGAACTTCTGCCTCGAAGGGGGCGACGCGCCCCTCATGAACGGGACCTCGGGATTCATTGGCGGCTCCGTCGGTCTTACCGACAGCCACGAGACCGTGGTGCTGTTCCACTGGGACGGGATCAACGACCTCGTGAAGGACGTTGATATTATCTGGTGGGGAGATGACACGGGCTACAAGGTTGACAAGAGCGGCGTGGACATGGACAGCGAGTTCGACGGCGACGGTACGACCAGCAGCTACAATGCGGATGCCTCCAGCTACCCCCGGATAAAGAACAGCGCCCATACGGGCGGCAAATCCTTCAAACGGACGAACCTCGTCGCCGAGCCCGACGAGATCGACAACGGAGGTAACGGGCTCACGGGCCACGACGAGACATCCGAGAACCTCACCGCAAGCTGGAGCTACGACACTCCGGCGGACCCTGTGACCACCACACCCGATCGAGGCTCTCCCGTCATAAGGACGGTGGGAAGGGACCCGTCCGGCGATCCCCGACCCGGTACCGACGTTACCATAACCGCCAACGTTACGGACGACGGCTCCGTGGACCACGTCAACATCACCATCGTGATCGACGGTGGGGTGCCGGACATCCATTCCATGACACACGGCACCGGCGATGATTACACATACACGATCACCTACGCCGAACCGCCCATGGGGCTCGGAATATCCGTGGGGTACAACGTGACGGCAACCGACGACGAGGGTAACGTAACCGTATCGGACAATTACACCTACACGTATCTCAATATCACGGAACCCGTTGTCATGATAACCGAGGTGATGTTCGACGACGTGGACGCTGGCGATGACTGGATAGAGCTGTACTGCGTGGATGACGGGAACGCCGGCAACGGCCTGTCCCTGGACGGATGGGGAGTGGACGACATGGACAGCGACCATGACAAGTCATTTGGTGACATTTCCGTTCGAACGGGGGAGATCGTGCTGGTCCGGTACAACGACGATACAACCCCGGATGAGGAAAACGACACGGACGGCAACGGCATTATCAATACCTACACGGGAGCATCCAACACCAGACTTAAGGTAGGCGGTGATCAGGTCGTTCTGTACGATGACGACGGGAACATCAGCGATGCCGTGGCCTGGACGTTCAATGACACCCTTTCAAGCGGCACGGAGGCGGACGACATGGCAGACCTCTTCGATGAGGGAGAATGGGTTTCGGCGGAGAACTCCAGCTGCGTGGATTCCGAGGACGTTCCCGAAGGATGGTCCATATCCAGGAGCAAGGGGGACGCGGACACCGATTCCAAGGCGGACTGGTATATCATCGAGATCCCCGAACCCGGCGTGTTCAGGAATCTCACCAACACGTTACCGGACATCGCAGACGTCACCATGGACCCGACACCCGTCCATGACACGATTTTACCCTTGACGAACGTTACTGTGACTGCCGCCATCACCGACGATGCGGCAATACTTAGCGCGAACATAACCTGGAGCCTGAACGGAACCGCACAGGGGAGGATCCCCATGAATGACAACGCCACCCTCCCGGACCTCGATGCTGGGGACGATAACTGGACCGGCGTGATACCGGGGCAGCCGGCTGACTCCGTGGTCATCTTCTCCATCGAGGCCACGGACGCATCCCTGGAAACGGGGACGGCGGGACCATTCACCATCACCTTCTCGGAACCCCCGAAAATGCTCACCATCAGGATAACGGAGGTCATGTTCTCCCCCGTCTCGGGTAACAACTGGGTGGAGATATTCTGCCAGGAGGACGGCAACGGCGGCACGGGATACGATTTGACGGATTGGTACGTGGATGATCTTGACGGCGATCCGGACCTCACCTTCGAGGGGACCATCGTGAAGACGGGCGAGTATATACTCGTCCATTTCGACAATGGCTCCAGCAGCGAGAACAATTCCCAGGCGGGCAACGGGGACGGGATAATAGACGTATTCACCACCGCCTCCGACGGAACCCTGTCCTCCGGGGGGGACCAGGTCGTCCTGTACGATGCTGCGGATCAGCCAGTGGACGCCGTGGCATGGCAGAGGGACGGAACCCTTTCCGCCCACGAGCAGACGGACATGGCAGACCTCCTGTCTTCGGTCATGTGGGATTCCAGCGCCATCGACTCCTGTTTGGACGTGACCACCCTGTCCACGGGAGAATCCCTCTCGAGAATGTTCAACGTCACCGGGGACGCCTATCTCGACAGCAACGGGAAGGCTGACTGGTTCATCAGCGACGATCCCACCCCCGGAGAGGGACTGCCGCCGCCGGAGCCCTTCGTATTCGAATTCACGACCCTGACCGCCGACGTCGAAATGGCCCCTCCGACGAAATTGTTCACCGTGACCTGGTCCGTCGGCGGCGATGCCGCTCTCATCTCCCTGGCCAACCTTACCCTGTGCTATCTGGAGGGCGATCTTAACGCCCCGGAGGTATTCATAACCTACCTGGAACCGGAGGACGAAGAGTACGTGTGGAACGTATCCGGGCTCGATGACGGAGATTATTACCTGCGGGTGAAGGTGAACGACGGGATGAATCCCCCATATACCGTCAATACCACATATCCCCTACGCATAGCTCCCTTTCCAGTGCCGGAGGTTACCTCCACGGTGCCGTTGGACGGGGCCGGCAAGTTGGACGTCCACACCGCCATCACCATAGTGTTCAGCACAGAGGTGAAACCCGATTCCCTCATTATCGGGACCACCGTCGATATCTCCCCCGCAACCGACGGCGAGGCGACGGTGAATTCCGGAAACACGGTGGTAATAACCCCTGATGATCTTCTCCGGTACGATACGCTGTACACCGTGACCGTGGATAATGTCAGATCCGTTCACGACATCGTGATGGACGATAGCTACGAATTTTCCTTCACCACCGAAACGGAGCCTCTCTGGGAACTCTCCGCAAGGATCGGCACGGATAACGCCACCGTGGAGATCGACGGTAAGGAGGTGGACCTGGTGGGCGGTGCCTTCTCCGTGATGAGGGCGAACGGCTCATACGAGCTGAAGGTCACCGCAGAGGGATTCGTTGCGTACACCAAGACGGTCAGAATAGACGGTGACGACGCCACGCTGCCCGAGATCACACTGGAACCCGAGCTCACAGACGTCCCGATCGGACCCTTCGTATTCAAGGGAACCACAGACTGCATCGAGGGCGTTAACGTCTACTTTAACCTGGACGGGGAAAAACATTCATCCGATACGGATTCCGACGGATATGCTAGGTTCACAATACCCGGCAAGGAGATACCGGACGGTATCGAGATCACCGCCCTCTACGGAGGAAAGAAGGTGAGCTGCATATGGCCGGATGACGATGCCCTGTACGACTCCTTCGAGAAGGAGAAGGGAGATGATGACGACGGCGACGGCGAGAACGGAGAGAAGGGGGCGAACACCGTGCTCTGGATCGTGTTGATCTCCCTTGTGATCGTCATCGTAGGCGTCATCGTGGCCATAGTGGTGGTCCTACTGCGCTCGAAGAAGGAAACGGCGGCCCCGGGTCAATACGAACCCGGTGAGGAAGTGAGTACGGAGGAGCCGGAATGGGACGGTGAGGGCGAAGCGGATGCTGAGGAAGCGGGGACCGAGGTTACCACCGAAGAGCTCCCGGAAGAGGGGACGGAAGGGGGGGAAATACCCGCAGATGCTCCCTTGGCGGACGAAAACGGCACTGCTCAGGCAGGTACGGATGACGGGGGAGTGGAGGAGGCGGGAACGGAACAGGCGGAAGCGGAGGGCGGCGAGACCGGGGAAGGAGTATCTACTGCCCTAGCGGAGCATGACGGGAATGCGGCAGGAATGGCGCCCCTGGAGAACGTATTCGCTCCTTTCCCGGAAGGGAGCGAGGGCTCGGAAGAGGACCTGCTGGACGACAATTGAGGCGAGGTTCTCACGCGATCTATCCTGAGCGGAGCGGGGCCCATACGCGGTTGCGCGAATCGGAACTGCGGCTTTGTGAATAACCCGGAAGAAACTTTCATAAGTTTTAACTTCAATACAACATCTGCCGATTCGAAATTATCGCCCGGCAATCGAGATTCATCGATTTCGGGCGCAATATCAGGGATCAAAGGTGTAGAATATGGTATCCAAAGCGCTTCTGAAGATGATAATATTGATTATGATCGGGACATCCTTTACAGGAATTACAGTATCATCCCCCGCATCCGGAGAGAGAGCGGAGCTTCGGGGAGGCGAAGGCGAAAGGAACGGCATCGATCATCTGCTGCTCACCGAGATATGCGTGACGCCCACCGCCGGGGAGTTCATCGAGATACACAATCCCACACAGAACCAGGTCCCGCTCGGGGATTATTATCTTGCCGACATTACCGATTATTACAACATAGTGAACAGCGTCCCCGGATTCGACCAGTCGGGGGATTACGACTTCGTTGCAGGCTTCCCTGCGGGAGCAGCCATCGCTCCCGGTGAGTATCAGGTGATGGCCGGCGATTCCGGGGAATTCAAGGCGCAATACGGCTTCGTACCCACCTATTGTCTCCTGGGAAGCGACTGCCCCGGCATGGACGACACGAAGGGATTCATCGGCAATACTCCAACGCTGACCAACGGCCATGAAACCGTCGTTCTGTTCCACTGGGACGGGGCAAGCGATCTCGTGGCCGACGTGGACATCGCATGGTGGGGAGATGACGGCGCATACAGGGTGGACAAATCCGGAGTGAGCATCGACAGCGAATTCGACGGGAACGGGGCCCAGAGCAGCTACAACGCCGATGCATCGAGCTACCCGCCCATCCACTCCGGTCCCCACGACCAGGGGAAATCCTACAGGAGAGTAGAGCCGTACGCCGAGTCCCAGGAGGTAGACAACGGGGGCAACGGCATCACGGGTCACGACGAGACCACGGAGAACCTGACGCTGTCCTGGAACTTCACGGAAGTGGCGGATCCCACCGTGTTCTCGGGAGATGCGGCCCCCTTCCTGCGGGACATGGCCCAGGAGCCCGAGGGAAATCCGGTACCGGGTTCCAACGTCGTCGTCACCGTGAACGCCACGGATGCGGGAACGGTGGAACATGTGAACATATCGGTGTCCATAGGTTTCGGACCCTATTCCGTTCATGAGATGAACAATGTCGGGGAAAACAAATATTCCTATACCATCGGCTATTCGTCACCTCCCATGGGAATGGGCGTATCCGTCCGCTACAACGTCTCGGCCGTGGACGATGAGGGAAACGTGAGATACTCCGACGATGAAATCTACTACTACCTGCCGGACAGGGCTCCCACTCTGAACATCACCGAGGTGCTTCTGAACGTCTCCGGTACCGATAACAAGTGGGTGGAACTGCACTGCCTCGACGACGGCAATTCCGGGAACGGCAACTCCATACTGGGATGGATCATAAACGACCTGGACAGCACCAACGACAAGGTTTTCAGGAACGTTCTCGTGAGGACGGGAGAGATAGTTCTTCTGCATTTCAACGACACCGGGCACGCCGACGAGATGAACTCGTCGGACGGCAACGACGACGGGATAATAGACGTATATACCGGTCATTCCAACCTGAACATCGACTGCCGGGGAGACCAGATGGTCCTCCTGGGTGCGGCCGGAGTCGTGGTGGATGCCGTCTGCTGGTCCTTCGATGACACGCTGCCGTACTATTACGAGCAGAACGATCTGAACTATACCGCCGACATCGGCCAATGGAACTCGAAGCTGCCCCGGGACTGCGTGGATACCGAGAACGTTCTTCACGGTTACAGCATATCCAGGAAGGAGGATGATCCGGATACGAACTCCAGGGCCGATTGGTACGTTCTGGACGTCCCGAATCCGGGGACGCTGTACAATACCACCGATCTCGCACCCGTCATCCACGAGGTGATGTTGGAACCCGAACCTGAAAACGGGACGCTGCCGCCGGGTACGGATATCAAAGTGACGGTGCGGGCGACGGATGATTTCGGGATACTGAGCGGGAATATAACCCGGTCCCTGGACGGGGAAGCCCAAGCGCCCCTGGCCATCCGTGACGACGGGGCAGGAGCGGATGAGAACGCCGGCGATGACAACCACACGGCGCTTCTGGCCGGGGGGGATGAGGGAAGCCGGATCGTATTTTCAGTGGAGGTCTTCGATACGTCTCTTCAGAGGCGCGAGAGCAGGGAGTACACCGTGGATTATACCACGCCGCGCGATGATGCAGTTCTGCTGATAACGGAAGTGATGATAGAACCTCTGGCCGGGCACGACTGGATAGAGCTGTACTGCATCGATGATAACAATCCCAACGGCGGTTATGATCTTAACGGGTGGAAGCTGGACGATGTGGACGGAGAGGAGGAGCTCATCTTCGGGGACGTGAGCGTGAACACCGGGGAATACGTTCTGGTCCACATGAACGAGGAAGGAGCGTCGGAAACGGACAGCCTCGCCGGGAACGGGGACGGCATCGTGGACGTGTACGCAACCGCATCGGATTCGGTCCTCGATGGAAATGCGGACCAGCTCGTTCTTTTCAATTCGGAAGGGCAGGCGGTGGACGGGCTCGCATGGAGGGGCCGGGATACCCTTTCCGTGAACGAGGAGAACGATATGAAGAAGCTCCCGGACTGGGGCGTCTGGTCGGGGGATACGGCGGAGAGCTGCATCGATATCCAGGGATTGGAGGAGGGCACGAGCATCGCGAGGAAATACAACCACGACACCTATTCGTACCTGGACGGCGACAGGAGCTCAGACTGGTACTTCGACATGAGGCCCATTGCGGGAGCGGGGGGGCATTCTCCCAGGCCGGACCTGGAGCTAACTGTGCTTATGGACGGTCCCGAAACGGCGGACAGGAAGTTCACCGTGACCTGGGACTGGGACGTGGAATGGTACTGCGAGCATCTGAACGTTTCACTTTATCACTGCCAGGACGCATCAGGTACGGGAGGGAGCTTCGTTTCGGTGCTGGACCCCGCTGCGGAAACTTTCGATTGGGACGTATCCCGGCTACAGAACGGCAGTTACTATCTCAAGGTCACGGTGAACGACACCATCCATGACGAGTACGAGACCAAGAGCACGGATGCGCTTACCATCCTGCATCTCCTTCCCGAGCCGCCCGAGATCGTCATCACCAGCCCTGCGAACGGGGAACACAGCGTGAGCACAGGTGCGAAAATAAACGTGACCCTCGACCGGGAGATGGACCTCGATTCGTTCTCGCTGTCCGGGACCTATTCGATAGAGCCCGCAGTTGCAGGTTCTTTCGGGATCACCGGTGACAATCGAACGGTCATATTCACACCGGATGCTGTGCTGGATCACAATACGACGTATGTGGTATCGATGCTGGGCTTGAAGGGGGCGAAGGGCGGTGAACTGTCAGACCCGTTCCGTTTCGCGTTCAGGACGCAGGAATTGTTCCGGGTCGTGGCGACGGTGTTTCCGGCAGACGCTTCGGTCACCTTCGACGGGATCCTAGCCCACCTTTCGAAAGAGGGAAGATTTCTGTTTGAACTCCCCAACGGTACCCATGCCCTGGTGATATCGGCCCCGGGATTCGAGATCTATGAGTCGAACGTCAGCGTGCATGGGTGGGATCGGTATCTCGGAAAGATCGAGCTGATAGAGGATACGATCCCGAAAACTGTGACCATCGGCCCGTTCCTCGATGAAAGCACGGGTAAGGGGATATCCGGCATCAGGATAACATTCGAGTTGGACGGGGTTATATACTCCAATCTGACGGATCCCCAGGGCTATGCGGAGTTCAACATTCCCACGGATTCCATTCCCGGGGGTACGGATATTACGGCCGAGAAGGACGGAACGACCGAGGTGTGGAAATTCGACCAGGATGATGCGCCTTTAAAGAAGTTCGGACAGAAGGATAAAGCCAATAAAGGGGAGGGTTTCAGCCTGCTCTGGATCATCATAATCATACTTGGGGTATTGATAGTGGGAGTATCCCTCGCCATAATCGTGGTCCTGTTCCGCGGGAAAGGGGAGGAAGATGCTGTGAAGGAAGAACCTGAAGCGATACCTCCCGATGCGCCTGTCGGAGGAATCCAGACCCCACAGGAAGCCGGAGAACTGGATATTTCCGGATCCCCCGGGATGGAAAATGCAGAGCACACGGATCTCTAAATACCGGATCGTCATGGATGAAAAATGTCGATGGGAAATATCGAACACCGCCGGAGGAAAACCGTAGTAAACGGGCACAACGTTTTTCCCGGTATAACAAACGATAATTGGACGGCCGAGGAGAGACAAGATGAACATCATCGGATACGATGCACATCCGTTAGAGAGTCCTTCCTGGAAAAACCCGATTTCCATACCCTTACGAAAATGAAATATTACGATAAAAGTGTAGAGAAATTATATATAGAATATCTCGTTTCCTTTGGTTGAATTCTACTATCACCCTTTATAAGGGGGGAGAATATGGCAAAGATAAATCTCGATGAAGGGACTATACAAGTCGCAGGTGAATGGCTCACTAGGGATGAAATCGTCGCTCGAATTCAAGAGATGATGAGCACGGGTAATATGAGAATAGGTACCCTTGCAAGCTCCCTTGAGATGCTGGAGACGGAATTGGAGGGGTCGGAGGATATCCATGTTGTTATACCCAGGCCTCTCGTATTGGGTATCGACAGGGTTACCCAGGATGGGAAGGTCTCCGTTGGCGATGTTGTACGAAGTGCCCTCAGTAACTATCTCAAGTCCAGGACCACCACCCCGGCAGCACAGGTAAAAGAAGAGGAGCCCGAGGAGGAGGAAGAGGAACCGGAAGAGGAAGAAGAACCTGAGGCCGAGGAGGAGGAAGAGGAGCCCGAGGAGGAAGAGGAAGAAGAGGAGGAGGAAGAGGAAGAATGGGGAAAGCCCAAGAAGGTCACCAAGATAAAGTGTCCGAAATGCGGCTCACCCATAACGGTAACCTCCGACAAGCGGCCACTGGAGATCAAGTGTGATAGTTGCGGCGCCCGAGGCCGACTGCGCTGATTTCTACAACGGAAATCGAGTATGATGCCCCGTCCGTCAAGGGCGGACGGGGCCCACGTAAGCTGGGATGGATCGGAAAACGCCCGTATCATTCATTATCGATACAATGATATGAACCATTGGCATGTCTGAGAAACGTTTCTATTCATAGCGGTAAAATGATTCTATAATTGGAGAGCCTTTCTTTTTACATGTACCTGGATGTTCATTATCAATATCGATGTCCAACCGTATTTCAGTATAATCTCTCCTGACTTCTCTCCTACCAAGAGGGGCGGGAGCGTGAGCTGAGGGGAAATGCATGGATCCGGAGAACCTCATAAAGGACAAGGACCCCTTGAAGATCACTACGATCGAGCTGGCCGAGCTCATGGTGGCGAAGCATAGCAACTACTCCGAACTCTACAGAAAGGAGATAGAGGGATTCTCAAAGCAGAAGGACCAACTGGAACAGGAGAAGAAGGAAGCGAAGAAGAAAAGGGACGAGCACAACGAGAGGGTGCAGGAACTGAAGAAAAAACGCAACGAAATGTCGGTGAAAGCTAGGGAGCTGCGTGAGAGATTCTTCGGACTTATGCAGGAAAAGGCCCTTCCGGAGGACGAGAAGAAGAAGATGAAGATGTACAAGAATCAACTGAGCAACGTGGAATGGAAACTGGAGACGGAGGGCATCGACCTCGAGACCGAGAAGAGGTTGATGAAGGAAGCCAAGCTCTGCTTTCTGGAGATCGACAAGATAAACACGGCCATCAGGGAGGAGAACGATAGACAGAGTGAAATGATGGAGCTGAGCCAGAAGATATCCGATGCCATGAACGAGAGTCGGGGAATACACGAGGAGATGGTGAGACTGGTGGAGGAGGCCGACGTCCATCATGACAAGTTTATCAAGAACCGAAGAGTTTTGAAGGAGAACGCCAGCGGAAAGGAAAGAAAGGAGAGATGGATAAAGAAGCACGAGGAGGCAAAGGAATACTGGATGGATTACCTCAAGGCACTCCATGAGAAGGAAGCGGTGGAGAAGGCCGAAAGGAAGGAAAGGGAAACCAAGAAGATGGCACGCTCCAGGAAAATGGAGAGAGAAAGAGAGTCGGGGCCGGGCAGGAAAGAAGGAGAAGGAAACAGCAAGGACGATTCCAAAGAGGAAAAGGGTCCGGTTAAGAGCGATGATGACAAGGGGAAGGAAACCGAACATACTGACGAGAAAAAGGACTCCAAATCCGGCGATGAGGGAAAGGAAACCGAACGTCCCGGCGAGAAAAAGGACTCCAAATCCGGCGATGAGGGGAAGGAAAAGGGCAGTACCGGCGAGAAAAAGGGCTCCAAAACAAGCGAGAAGAGGACGGATAGTGACTTGACGGTGGAGAAAAAGGACGATAAACAAAAGGAAGGCGGAACTGGAAAGGACGGGGACGATAGTAAAGGTGTGAAAGCAGAAGGACCGTCGCCAAACGAGAGCAGTGAATCTACAGACAATGCCGAAAAGATCGTCGAGCTCAAACCGGTAAAAGGGGAGGAATGAGGGTGAGGGAAGACCAGGATATGAGCTTACCTTGATATAATAGGGGTGGAAACATGGGAAAAAGGATCTACGAGAGCAAGCAGGAACTTGAGAAAGACCTCAGCAGAAAGGAAAACCTCTCGAGGAAGAAAGAGAGGAAAATGAACGAGATAATGGATGAAATAGATCGAAAGAGGAACCGGATCAACCAACTATACGATGAGAAGAAGGAAATACTCGGGAACATCAGAAAACTCATTGACGAAGGTAAGGACCATCAGAAGAAGCGCGATGAGCTGCGATCCAAGATAAAACCGAAGAGGGAACATGCCAGCAGCTTCAAGAAGGAAATAGGCGAGCTGTCCGCGAAGGTGGCGGAATACAAGAAGAAACGGGACGAGTTGAACAGCCGGTCAAAGGGCAAGTACTCTTCTCTAAATAAGCACCTCAAGGGTCAGTTCAAGGCCCTCATCACCGCGGAGATCAGCCTCAAAGAGGAGATATTCCTGTACAACGATATCTTCGAGGTCCAGAAGAGAACGCGGTACGCAAAGGACGCCAACGACTGTCACAGGGAGATGGAAAGGGCCTACAAGGAACTTAAAGGCAAACAGGAAGAGCAGTGGAGCTACTACCACGATATTAATGAGAGGAACCAGAAGGCACAGGAAGAGCATTTTACATCCATCGGAAAGTTCAAGGAGAAGGAACAACTTTCAAGGGAGATGGACATACGTTCCAAGGAGATAACCCAGCTCAAACGTGAGATCAATGACCTCTATATCACCATAGAAGCTGTGAAGATATCCAAAAAGAGGGTGGAGAAGGAAGCGACATTCCTCAAAAGAAGGAAATCCCGCATATCGGGCGATCGTATATCCCTGTCCAGGAGGGAGAAGCTCACCCTGGCCAAGGACAAGATGAAGAAACAGCAGAAGATGGGGCTCGAGGATCTGAAACTTCTCATCACCTCCGGAACCCTCGGGGGAGATAAGAAAAAGGGCAGGGATAGGCGCAAGGACAGGAGACAGTGATCCCACAAGGTCCCATGTTCCTTTTTCGAGGGATTTCGCGGTCTAAATTATCAATGGGAAATTTGGTATCCAGAAGAATTTTTTTTAGTTAATGTGATTAATATTATATATGACATCTCGTATCTGGTAGGGAAATTCACCTCGGATACGAAACGATGAATTACTGAATATTGTCAATGGTGCGAAGCTTGAAAAAAATTCGAGGTTCGCAGCTTGACAATGTGCGCGGTATCGCGTGAAACGCAGATACCGCTTCATATAGTATTCGCAGGAAATCAGGGTATGACATACCCCGAGACGAATGCCGGAACGGGACGGGGCGACTCATTGTCGCCAATGAAGGACCGGGCCGGCGATCAGTCCCGACTTCTCAAAGGTGGACCGGATGAGAAAGACGCAGCAGCGGAAGACCGGCAAAGGCAAATCGGCAAGTTCAGCCAAGATACAGAAGAGTTTTAATATCGAAAGCCTGGCCACCAGATTCAAGAAATATTTCGGATACGGCGAATACGAGGGTAAGGATACCTGGTTCGCCCGGAACTGGTGGCTGTTCCTCGCACTGGCGGGGATATTTCTGGTGGGTCTCTTCATGAGGTCCTATTTCTATTACCCCATGGCCTCGGATGTTGGGTTCTCGGGGAACGACCCCTACTATCACAAGAGGGTCGTCGATTTCATCCAGCACCATCACAGTCATCTCGTCGAGGATCCAATGCTCAACTACCCGGTGGAGGGGGTCAATCCCCGGCCACCCGTCTACAACTGGTTCATAGCCATGTTCGGTATAATCCTCTCGCCCATCTTCGGTTTCAACGTACAGCTCTGCACCAACACCATAATGTATCTGGCACCCTCTTTCTGGGGCGCCCTTACCATCTTCCCCATCTACTTCCTGACGAAGGAGATGTTCGGGAAGAAACCGGGTATTTTGGCCGCCTTCCTCATGGCCACCATGCCATCGCATATAGAAAGGTCGCCGGCGGGATTCTCGGACCACGATTCCATAGTGGTCTTCTTCGTGGTCCTGTCCATTTTCCTGCTGTTCAGAGCCTTCCGTTCTCTCAAGCACAAGGATTGGGTAAAGGATTGGCGCAGTACGAACTCAATCTACCATGGATTTTCGGATTTCTTTCGTATGAACCAGGTGGCGGTCTATTATTCGCTCCTGTCCGGAGTGGCGTTGGCTACCATCGCCCTGACGTGGAAGGGGTTCCCTTACGCTCTCGTCATCATAATCATATACTACCTGCTGCAGCTGATATTCGATCGTTTCAGACACGTGGATTCGACCGGGATATTCATCTGCACGTTCCTGGCGCTTTTCACATCACTGGCCGTTTCCTATCCGTATTACGCCAGTCTCAGCTTCGGAACGTGGTCCACGCCGTTCTACTTCGTGGCTGCCGTGGTGGTGATAGGCATACTGCTGATTCCGACCCGGGACTATCCCTGGATCATCGTGCTGCCCCTGGGGATCGTGGTGGCAACGGCAGGATATCTCATTCTCGCCGTCATTGCCCCCGCCGCTGCGGAGGCCCTCATCACCGGGCAGGGATACTTCGTCAAGACAAAGCTTTACTCCACCATCGCCGAGGCGCAGCCTCCCGAGTTCTCGAGGCTCATAGTCTCCTATGCGGTCCTGGTATTCTTCCTGGCCATCATAGGCATAGTGAAGGCGGCCTTCCAGGTTCCCAAGCACTGGAAGAAGGAGTTCGTGTTCATCGTGGTCTGGGCCATAGTGGCGGTCTACATGGCAATGTCCGCGGTCCGTTTCATGTTCAATGCCACGCCGGTCATAACGGTGGTGGCCGGATGGGTGCTGTACGACCTCGTCTCAAAGATCAATATAAAGAGCAAGGTTCTCATCGCCTACACTCTGGGGCTGGGTCTTTCAATGCTTCTACTGGCATGGTGGGGCGTGGACCACGGCTTCGGGGAGAAGTACACGTGGATACTCTTCATGGGGGTCATCGCCATGATCTCCGTCCCGATCATCATGGCCGTGTACGACAATTACGACAAGAGACCCATAACCATAATCATCGGCGGAATGATGGCAGTATGGACCATCTCCGTCATCGTCATGCTCATCGTCAACGAGGAACTGAGCTGGGGTACGTTCTGGGATGTGCTAGCTGAGAATGCCGACACATGGTTCTTCGGTCTTGCTGCCCTGGGAATATCCATAATCCCCATCGTTCTTCTGATGGCCAAGAAAAGATATGCATTCCTTCATATGGGAATTTTCCTGTCAATAACCCTGTTCATCTTTGGAATGCGTTATGTGGGTTCCTTCGACAAGCTGTTCACCTTCGAGCCGGTCAAGGTGGTCTTCAGCCACTCCATCCTTCCCCTTCTGATCCTGATATTCAATCTCACATTCCTCTATCTCGACAAGGGATACCGGAAGGAAACCGCCAGGAAGGTCCTATTCATCGCAATGGAGATCTGGATACTCTCTTTCTTCTTCGATCCCTCTCCCTACGCGGGACTCGTCACGTTCGGCCTTCTGGTGGCCAGCATATATCTGCTGACACCCTACCGCAAATCCTTCAAGCACAAGACCGAACCCATGCACGTGGTGATAGCCCTCTTCGTGGCCCTATTCGTTATGGTTCCCCACATCTGGTTCGCCATAGACGCTTCTCTGCCCTACGAGAAGAAATATGAGATGAACGACAAGGTGGGCAATGCCATCCCCGACTTTCTCAAGGCGGACGACGCGTCTCCGAACAAGTATTTCGGCGCCTTCGGTCACGGCTTCACCTCTGAGTACTGGCGGGCCGCCTTTGAGTGGTTGAGCGAACAGGATACGGAACTGAAACCGGAGGACCGTCCGGGTTTCGTCTCCTGGTGGGATTACGGTTTCTGGTGTGCCTATCTGGGCCAGCATCCCACCGCTGCGGATAACTTCCAGTTCGGTTACCAGTTCGCGGGGAGCTTCATCTCCTCCCAGAACGAATCCGAAGCCGTTAGCCTCATGATCGCACGGACCATGGAGGCCGGTCTGAAGGACAAGGAGATGAAGGATATAATCGTCGATATACTCAGCCAGGACAAGTACTTCGGTGAGAAGGAGATATACGAGAGTAACGTCAACGATGCCAAGCTCAACGGCAGCGAGAAGCTATACGAGATGCTGGGAAGGCCCGAGAAATATGTGAACGAGATCAAGGACGACCCCGAGAAATACGGCAGATACCTGGAGCTGCTGCCGGGGAATGCGCGATACGCAGCCGTAAGAGGGATGCTCGTACCGCTGGGCAAGGACAAGATCGTGGACCTTATGTGGGAGATCGAGAGTGCAACGGACAAGTGCATACGCTACTTCGCGGTGGACTACCGGTTGTTCCCATTCTCTGCACAGAACACGGGTATCTTCTATGCTCCCATCAAGCTGGCGGACAAGGATGTGGGGGATTTCCTCGAGTACATGGCCGTGCTCGATGACGGTCGTGAAGTCAACATGGATGAACTGGAAGAGATGATCCAGGAGGACCCGACCATTAGGGAGAGGATACTGGAATACAAGCTGAAATATACCGACATGTTCTACAATTCCATGTTCTACAGGTGCTATATCGGCTACAGCAGCAAGGACCTGGGAGCGGAGGACCTGGGAGTGCCCATCCTCTCACCCACGGGGGATTTCAGGGACAATCAGAACTACTTCCAGCCCATGCAGGGATGGAACATGTCTCACTTCAAACAGGTTTACAAGACCTCCTACTACACTCCAAAGGACCCCGAGAACGCCTCCTTCCCGGATGATTTCGATGCCATGAACACCATCGATTCAGCCGAGCTCTACCAGGACCAGGGCGGCTATCAGGTATCCGGCCTCAGGCAGGGCGCGTTCTTCCTGAAGTACTATCACGGGGCCTACGTTCGGGGAAAGGTGAGGACCGACGGAGAGGAGAAGATTCCCATGCCCGGGGTGAGGGTGGCCGTCTCTGACGAATACGGCGTCCCCCACGACGAATGCGTCACCGACGAGAACGGGTACTACAACCTCACCGCGCCCTTCGGCGACTGCACCCTTACGGTATCGAAGGACGGTTACGAGGAAAGCGATAACGTGCTGTTCTCCAAGCTCATCAAGACGGAGAAGACGGTACTGAACCGCACCACCATCACCATCACCGACGACCAGGCCATGAGAAGGGGTGACTGGATAATCGAGAAGGACCTCCTTCTAAAGGATGCCATGGTGAACGGTAAGTTATTCATAGATATGAATTCCAACGGCGAGTTCGACAAGGATGAGGATTCATACGTGGACGAAGCCCTCGTATCAATCAATTCCAAGGACAAGCGGGGTATTCATTACGACCGTACCACCGATGAGAACGGCATCTTCAATTTCACTGAAGTGCTGCCCGCGACCTATGGCTTCACCGTGTCATTCGGTGGCCGCTCAATCAATCTCACAGACGAGATAGAGATCACCTCCGAGGTCACCGAGGAGACAAAGGACATCGGCATCGCCCCGGGAACGGTATCCGGGAACGTCACCTATATCAACAATTCCCGGGCGCAGGGCATCAAGGTCATGCTTCTGGACAATGAGAACGGGACCGTTTACAGGACCGGCAGCAACGAGACCGGCCATTTCAATTTCGAAGACCTCCTACCGGGCAACTACACCATCTCCCTGGATGAACCCCTCTATCACCGTTTCGAGCGAAGCTTCGACCTGGAACCGGGGCACTACTTCCAGAACAATCTATCCCTTTTAGAGGTCGTCCCGGTCTCGGGCAGGATCTATTTCGACCGCTTCTCCGACGGCATAGACGACGAGGATGGTATCTCGAACGCCAGGATGATCCTCACCGAGGAGCACAATCCGACCAACGTCGTGGTAACCGTTACGGATGCGGAAGGTCGGTTCAGCACGAAACTGCCGCTGGGTAATTACACTGCATACGTACACTATGTGATGGGGGACGAACATCTGGCGGGACTTGCCGATTTTGAATTCAGGGCGGGACGCATATACCAGGAGGACATGGTACTCACGAGAGCTGCCAGGATACGGGGCGTACTGAGCGCGGAGGAAAGCCTGATGGAGGGGCAGGACCTGAACCTGACCAAGGGTGTCAAGGTGAAATTCCGGGGTGAGAATGCTGACTATGACGTTCCCACAAACGGGAGCAGCACCTATACGGTCTACCTTCCCGAGGGAGAGTACTACATTTCCACAGACGTTTTCATAGCTGAGAGGTTCGCCGTTGGCGGCAAGCATGTCGTGGTGAAGGGAGGGGAGGACATCACTGCGGATCTGGCGGCCAAGGAGGCCTTCCCGGTACAGGGATTCGTGTTCCTGGACCTGAACGGCGATATGAACCTGACCATAGGAAAACACACGCACGATATCCAGAACTTCACTGAGATAATGAGAAGCATGAGCCCGGGCGAGGAACCACCTACCGATCCGACACTGGAAGGAACCGAGGGCATCCTGACGAGGGGCGATACCCGGAATGACACGGACGGTGGGGAAGGTGAAGAGAATACAGATGCGAATGCCACCCTGCCCGTGGGGAACGAGACCAACGAGACCGGAATTATACGGGAAATATTCTACGAGAACATCACTCCGACCTTCGTGGATTTCAAGCAGGGTGACATGATCTACAGGACCCTGGCAAATGAAACGGGCCTGTTCAACATACTGCTGCCCAGGGGTACCCATGTAATGATGATCGAATCGAACGAGGTGGCGCCCTTCACGGAAACCATCGTGGTGGGGAAGGAGGAGGATCTGGTCTTCGTTCCGTCCATACGGGCCAGGAACATATCCTTCAATATAACCCTCGGCGTGGACAGGGATTATGACGGTGAGCTCGACGAGGGAGAACTTTTGAGGGACTTCGAGATCGAGTTCATAGCAAATTCCACCGGCGCTTTGAACGCCAGCTTCGATTTCAGGAAAGGCGTACACAAGCGCGCGTCCCTTCTTCCAGGTAAATACGACGTCGTATACAACAGGGAGTTCATCCTCTCGGAGAGCGAGGTTACGCAGAACCTTGTAACCGAGATATCCCTTCCCCGTGGGAGCGGGGAGATGGAATTCACATTCCTGGTGGAGGAAACTATACGGTTCAGCGGCGATATAGTCACGTCCACGGGGGCGCCGGGGATCAACGTCACACTGAAACTTAACTCGACGACCTCCGACGAGAAGCTGGAGGTGGTAGGGGACGAGAGCGGCCATTTCGACAGTTTTATTCCTCAGGGAGTATACTTCGTTCAGGCCAGGTATGTAAAGGACTCCGTAACGAATCTGCTGCGAACCGTTCTGGACGTGTCACCGGGAAATACCCCCTTCGACCTGATCATGGGCAGAGCCAAGGACCTCGAGGTGACCCTTTACTTCGACAAGGACCAGGACGGGACCTTCGAGAACAGCGAGAAGCTCATTGACGTTCCCATGGACATCTCGGGGGACATCAGGACTACGCATACCACCAATTACAACGGAAAGATAAGCACATCCCTCCTTCCCGACAAGGAGTACACCATAACCGTGGACCATCTTACGTCCGACTCCTCCTATCGATACACTGCGAACCATTCCTTCGTAATGCCCGACCGCTCATCCGAGATATATCTATCCGTCATGAAATACGTCAACGTGAAGGGGGATCTGTACTGGGACAAGAACGAGGACGGAAAGATATCCACCGGGGAGAGGATCGCAGGCGGCACCATCGACTTCTCCTATACCGGCAGCACCGGGGAAATGGTAGCCCATACCGATGCCGACGGCAAGTGGAACGCGTATCTACCCGTATTCTACAACAACACCCGGACATACGTTATCGAGATAACCGCCAATGGTTATATCGGCCGGATCATGGAGAGGAACATATCCACGAAGAGTCGAACGCTCAACATCGACCTGGAGCCCCAGCGCCTGCTCTATCAAGGTACCGTTTTCAAGGATTCGTACGATAACGGCATCAGGGACGGCAACGAATCAACGGTGACCGGCCTTACCGTGAGCTTAACCAGCCGATCCGACACGGGACGGAACGAGAGCGCAGTGTCCGCCGCCGACGGAAGCTATGAGCTGGAGCTCCTGCCAGGTGAATATCTGGTGGAAGCCCTCGTAAAGGGGGACAAGGTCTATATGTTCCACGAGGCGATAGATGTGAAGCTCGGGGAGGACAGGATATACGATATCGCCCTTACCCGGGGCGAGTACGTCTACGGTTCCATCTCCTACGTCGACTCCAACAACACGGAACACCGCGACGTGGATATGGACGAGAATCCCCTCGGCATCGAGAGCGAGGATGGCGGTCTTGTGCGGGAACTCGATTTCGCGGACGGCTATTTCGAGACCTATCTGCCCCACGGCGATTACAACATGGAGATGAAAGGGATCACGGTGGCGGAGTACGGGATGGATATGGTCTACCTCTACGACGAGACCGGTTTCGCAGTGGACGAGCTCTTCGAGCCCCTCGATCTGTTGCTGGGCAAGGAGGAGGAAGCAGAACTCGAAATGACCATCCTTGAGACGCTGGAGGGCGAGGACTTCGAGGCCACCATCAACCAGGGTGATGAGATAGACCTGAATTTGAGGATCGTGAATACGGGAAACGTTCACCAGAGGCTGAGCATCAGCGGAAAGGAAACACCGGATGACTGGAAAGTGAACATCACTCCCTTCGAGGCCGACATACCAATCAAGGGCGAGCTGCTCGTGAAGGTGAACATCAAAACATCCTTCGATGCACTTAGAACCAACGAGATGAAGATAGAGGCCAACTCCGTGGAGGGCGGGAAAGCCAGCGTCGATCTCAAGATAGACACACACCCCAAGTATCGCCTCGAGGTCTACTCCGAGGACAACCTGGACCGGGGTTTCCTGCAGAACGAGACCAAGAGCTTCGATTTCGCAGTGAAGAACACGGGCAATGCGGGCGACGAGGTCAGGTTCTATCTCAAGAGCAAGCCGCAGGAGGGCTGGAACATAACCATGCAGGGAGAGGTGCTCAACGCCAGCGGATTCGTTCACAAATACGCACAGGACGACGAGTTCAAGAACCTCACCCTGAAGGTGAAGGCACCAAACATGACCCGCGGAATGGGCGTGTTCGAGATCGGTGTGGAGAGCAATTCCCTCAAGAAGACTTTCACCGTGAATGCCACCATTTCCAAACCGGATATCATGATAGAGGACGTCACCTTCAAGAACCTCGATTTTCAGGACGAGAATAAGAACGTCACGGTCATTATCACGGTGACCACTATCTTCGCGGATGTGGACGGTTTCAATCTCACAGTATATCTCGATGACGAGAAGGTGGATGAAGTGGCGGAATCCATCGACGGGATATTGCAGGATAAAGAGCTCCGGCTGGTATTCGATTGGAACCTCTCGGACAAGAAGGGAAAACACGACATCGATATATACGTCGACGAGGACGACCGCATATCCGAGAAGGACGATATCAACAACAATCACTGGTCCGACACGATCCACGTGGGGCCCAGGACAGTGGACGAGTTCAACTGGAGGATCGTTATCGCAATTGCGGTGGTGACCCTCATCGTGGTCGTCTCATTGATCATCTGGAAGAAGAAGCAGGTGGTCTAGGGCGGTTGGCATCCGGCCCACGTTGACCCGTTCGCCCATATTACGGTCCATTCGGACCCTCATCCGGTTTTGCCCGGTCGGGGTACGGCCCAAACGATCTAACACTCCCGAGAAAGGATACGGGGTGCCATCATGAAGGTATATCTCAGATCTTATAAGATACCGACGATCCTCATCATAATGGGATCATCCATGTGTATAGCCGCCAGCCTGCAGTTCACAGTGGATTACGTGAGCCAGCTGTTCTGGCTCGGTGTTGGCTGCCTGTTTCTGGGAATACTGGGATGGCTTTCCATCCAGTTCGGCAACTACATGTCCAAAAGAAGGGTAAGAGCGAAGGCCCAGGAGAATACACAGACCATCAAGAAATCTCCGAAGCGCCCGGGCAGCATGCGCCGCCAGTATCCGTTCTGAGCCCTCGGCGAAACGATCCGGCCGGGCACGGTCGATCTTGAACATCATTGACCAATGAGAGCTGTTGTTTTTCCGGATCCGTCCATCGTCTGTTCTCCAAACATCGTATCTCGAGAGCCTAGGCTATCCGTTACGGTAAAAAGGAAAAATCCTTCGAATTACTGAAGGTCCTTCTTCGTCAGGATGTTCACGTCATCGTGCTTCTCATTGACGTTGGTGCCCCTCTTCACGCCGATCAGATTGGCGATCTTGTTGGATGTTGCGATCTCCAGAAGCCGAGGCGTGATGACACCGTCGAATATGACCGTGTGAACGCCCTTCCCCTTGCTTTTCAGGGTCGAGGCAAGCTCCTTTACCTGAACCTCCAGGATCTCGTTGCCCTTGGTATCCAGAAGCTTCGCCCGGAGTTTTCCGGATAGCTCGCCCAGTATCTTCTTGAAATTCTGATGCTCCTTCGATGGACCACTTGGACTGGCTCGGGACCTGTCGCGCTTCGGCGGGGAGCTCCTCTTCGTGGATTTTGACCGGCTGCTCGAGGATTGGGGCTGGGCCGATGACGAGGTATCCTTTGCCCCCCTCTTGCCCTTGCCGTTCTTGAAACCGCCCACGGGGTACATCTCGATGAACTGCTCGGCCGGCACCTTGTTCCTCAGAGCCTTGATGACCTGTTTCTGTGTCAGCTCCTCCACCTCTTTCGCTCTCGGGGCCCTGGCAATGAAATCGAGCTCGGCCACCTGGAGAAGCTCCTTGAGAATGAGCTCTCCTCCCCTGTCGCCATCTGTGAAGGCGGTCACTATCCGCTCCTTGGTAAGCTCGCGAACCGTCTGAGGTATGTTCGTTCCCCCTACGGCTATGGCATTCTTGATCCCGAACTTCAGAAGGTTCAGAACGTCGCTCCTGCCCTCGACGACGATTATTGCGTCCGACGTTTCCACGTTGGGTCCGCCGGGACACTTGTCCGGGCCGTGCAGTATTATTTCCTCGATCTGAACTGCCTGTCTGACGGTCTCGGTAAGGTCGGCACCGGAGTGACGGGAGTCTTTGAGCATGGTCTTCAGGAGTTCCTTTGCCCGGTCGATTATTCTCAGTTTCTTTTCCGCTCTGACATCCATGATCGACGTTACCTCGATGAGGGCTTTACAGGGTCCAACCCGATCTATCGTCTCCAGGGCCGATGCGAGAATTGCGGTCTCCACCTGATCGAGGCTCGAGGGCAATGTGATGCTGCCGGCGCTCTTCCCCTTCTCGGAGCGCATCTCAACCTCTATCCTGCCCATCCTCCCGGTCTTCTGGAGCTCGCGCAGGTCTAGTTCATCCCCAATAAGGCCGTCAGTCTGTCCGAAGATAGCTCCTACTACGTCCGGCTTCTCCACCACGCCCTCGGCCTTGATATTGGCTGTGATCATGTATTTTGTTGTGCTTGGATCTATTGTCATACGATTCCTCCGCGCTTTTTATGATTCAGCAGAATCGGTCCCTTCGGGCTCCCGTAACCCCGGTTCCCGTTATACTCCGGCGCTTCGAATGATGCGCCTGAACCCTCGGCAATTAAGCCTAAGGGTCCATCGGAGATACTGAAGGCATCGGAGATACTTCTGTATCCTCGGCAAGTGTGCCTGCGGATACCCTTGAGCCTTCGATTTCCTTGGAAATCCACAGGCCCCGATTCTGCGAACGTTGTCAAACGGCACACTTCGAGTTCTATTCGAACTTTTTGCCATTGACAACATTCAGCCAAAAGAAGACAAATCCTCACCCATGTGGGAGGAGACTGCACAGAGGTTCGAACACGCACTATGGAAAAGATACCATCAGGGACATAGGGAAGCCCGGCCTTACCGCCGTTCCTTATCGGTCACAACGTGTATTCCGGGACCGGGGGGTGTAGCAATGACGCAATATGACACATCTCACAATGCCAGGCATTGCCGAATTACGGTTATCGCGTCTGCATCCCTTCAAACCGGACCAATCGGATGGGACAGTAGTTCATTCGTCCATTTTCTCTTCCGGGGGCCGGATATCTATACATCATTTGGAGATCTGGGGGTTTTTTCATCGATTTACACTGATGTTCAAATCGGACACATTATGTGTTGTCATTACCAGATACATGATGAATTCCGGTCCGGGTCGCAACGGGTTTTTCCCTGCCTCACAATCATTACCTGCCTTCCTCGGCAGTAGCTGTTATGATGTTCTCTGCTGGGAACTCCGTTCGATTCTCCCGATCGTTGAAACCTCTTGGTGTATCTTCTGATCCCTGAATGGTAACATTATTCTGTATTCCAATCTAGCGTGATCAAACATGACCAGTGATTCAATATCTATCTTCCTTTAGCTCATGACTTTTATCTAGTCCAACATATTATATCCAAATTCATATAAATACGTTGTGTGGTAAATAATTACTTGATTGAAAATTAAAAATAGGGGGAGAACAATAGTGTCCGCGGGTTCTCAGTTCTCCCCAGGAGAATCCTAAAAAGGAAGGGGTATAGATAATGCTGGCGATCAGAAGTTGGAGACAGGTGAATATTTTCCGGGAGTTCGGTTATTACGACAAGATACTCGGTTTGCTGAAGATCGTCGGCCGGGGTGGAGGGATGGATGACCTTTTCATCTATATGGACATAGTGGAGCCCGACCTCTTTTCAGAGGAGAAGGTAATGTGGAAGAGTCTCGTGGAAAAGCTCCTGTCAGATATACTGGGACTGGTGCTCATCGAGGATGATGACCTTCTCCTTACCGAGGAGGGAAGTGCGATATTAAAAAATCACAAATCGGGAGATGTCGGCTATAACAAACAGTTGATATTTCTGTACCTGGCCAGGAGCGTGGGCGGTTTCGTGAACATATTCTATTCACTTCGTCAGGGAGGGAAGATCACCAAGGAAACCATAATCGAGAGGGTGAACTCCGAAAGGGAAAAGGAAGGCTACCCGCCCAGGAAGAGGTGGCGTGACTTCAGTGATCGGCTCGAATGGTTCAAGGAAATGGGGATCGCAAAGGAATACGAGAACGACGTTTTCGCCCTGACCCATATAGGGATGCAGCTCCTGATGCGTATGCAGAAAAAGGAGGGCGATGGTGCCGGTGGGGATGACAGGACCGAGGATGGATCCGAAGAGCCGGTGGAGGCGGAGGTAATGGAAGAGACACCCACGACGACACTCAACCAGGATCCAAAGGGATTTCAGGACCGGATCACGGGTTCCATAAAGAATAGAAGGTTCGGGATACGAATCGACGACGATATCACGGTCTATATCGTTGGCGGGGACACTCTCAGGGTTATCGAGGGCAGGGTGCTACAGCACAAGAGCGGTCTCCATTTGGTGGACACGGACGGTTACTATCATCGCATTTCCTATGACTGGGTGACCGACATCCTTATAAAGAGACATAATCGGCCACATCCAAAGGATGACAAGGAATACGCCAAGAAGAAAAAGAAAAGGAAGCCATCCAAACCCAAGGAATCGCGCAGTCTCAATAATGCCTATGTTTAGGAATCGATGTCGTTCTTTCTCTTCCGGTGCGGCGAGGCCGCCAGTGGATCGTTCTTCATCATACACATGAAGAGAATACTCTTGACGAAACACTGTCGGGGGGCTATTGAAGGCATATACCGGAGCACTATCCTTGAGAATAATGTCAATCAGCGGGGGAAATTAGATTGTCAGATAAAAACACACCTGATGGCGTGTCACACTTGACAAGTAGTGACTTGTCAAGAAACGGTCGGGCCGAGATCAATTCCCGGGACAAGGAGGAGCCCGTTGTCAGCGACGATATGAGAGCCGCTGCCGAGGAGATCGCGGGAATCATCCAAGACCAGGAATTCGTAAAGATAGTGACCCACATAGACGCTGACGGTATCACCGCAGGCTCAATTGCCTCCGCAGCCCTCGAAAGGGCCGGGATACCGCACGATATCGAATTCGTCAAGCAGCTCGATACCGAAGCGATAGAGAGATTGAGAACCGAAAAGCACCCCCTGGTCTGGTTCACCGACCTCGGATCGGGGATGCTGGAACACCTTACCGGTCTTGAGTGCGTGATCTGCGACCATCACGTGCCCTCGCCGGCCGGTCCGTCTCCGCTGCCGGAGCTCGATAAGAACCAACTGACCGACATACTGGCATTCTCGGAGGCGGTTTCCCGTAGGAACCCGGAGGCCGTTTCCCCCATACCGCATCTGAATCCCCATCTCTTCGGAAGGGATGGCGGAAACGATCTCTCCGGCGCCGGGGCCGCCTATCTGGTTGCCAGGGCCATGTCCCCGGAAAACATGGACCTTGCGGCCCTGGCCGTCGTGGGAGCCGTGGGTGATATACAGGCTGCCAGGGAGAGACGCCTTACCGGCACCAACAGAGGGATCATCGCCGACGGAGAGAAGGCCGGGGTGCTAAGGGCCAGGAAGGATTTCTTCATCTTTGGAAGGGAAACCAGGCCGGTGCACAAGCTCCTTCAGTACTCTTCGGACGTTCTTCCCGGGCTTTCGAACCACGAGGAGAATTCCATCGAGTTCATAGAAGGTCTGGGCATTCCCCAGAAGGAGGAGGACCGTTGGCTTTCCTGGACGGAGCTCACCATGGAGCAGCAGAGAACGATCGTATCGGCCCTGGTGAGACTCCTTGTAGAGAGGGGATTCGGTCACGATGCGGCCCTGGGCCTTCTGGGAGAGGTGTACGAGCTGTCCAAGGAGAAGAGGAATACGGAGCTGCGGGACGCAATGGAGTTCTCCACCCTTCTGAATTCCTGCGGACGATACAAGAAGGCCTACGTGGGATACAGGGTCTGCCTGGGGGACAGGGGCGAGTATCTCGACAAGGCGTTGCTGCTCCTCAAGGGCCATCGGCGCGTCCTGGTGGACTGCCTCAAGGTCGTCCGAGAGATAGGCCTTACCGTTGGGGAATCAATTCAGTACTTCGACTCCGGCGATCGGATACCGGACAGCGTTGTCGGCATCGTGGCAAGCATGATGCTCTCCCAGGAGGACGTCGATTCATCCATGCCGATACTGGCCTTCGCCAATACCGAGGAGGAGGGGAAGGTCAAGGTATCGGCAAGGAGTACGGAAAGGCTGGTGAAGAAGGGACTCCGGCTCAACGAGGCTTTAAGCGAGGCCGCGGGAAGGCTGGAGGGGCTCGGGGGCGGACACAATATCGCAGCGGGGGCGACCATTCCACAGGACCGGAAGGAGGAGTTCCTGGTAATTGTGGAAGAGCTTATCGGAAAACAGATAGACGAGAATGAAAACTGATTGTATATTTATTTACATGTTTCTCTCAAGGGCGCATCTTTTCCATCAGATCGGTCCTCCGTTATACGGGGAGCCAGGCATCCATTCAGGTTCTCAATATTTCTTTCCGATTCCATCATTTTGACATATATTTAAATAATATCTGTCAGATGTAATTGGACTCATTTCACAGGGTCGGACGGATGGATTCGATGGAATCACGATCCAAATGCGAGAAAAGGCGAGACAAGAAGAGATAAGAGGTAATCAAACGAGGTGAAAGAATGGCAGTGTTCAGTTTATGGGGAATAATCATGCTGGTCGTATGTGTCATAGCCACAGCCATCGTAGCATTCTTCTACTGGTTGGGCAAGGGCATATCGCCAAAAGATGAGGACAGTCCGGTGAAACAAACTGATAATTGTTACCTGCACAAGAAGAAGAGTGCAGTGCTTCTCTGTGCGGATTGTGGTAATTCCATGTGCGAGGATTGCAAGAGCGATATCGTGGAGGTCTGGAAGACGAGCAGCCAGAGCGGCAACACCAGAACCACGACAACACATACGAGGACAGCGACCGTCTGCGCACTGTGCGATCTGGCCGCAAAGGAATTCATAAAGGCAAAGGCCAAGAGGGCATACACGATCTCCGGGATAATACTACTCATAGGCATAATCGTGGGCGCGGCCCTCTATTTCGCATTTCACCCGGGAGTTGGGATCGCTGTTGGCGTTTTCGCCCTTATTGCCATCATCATCGTGATAAAGAGGAAGAACGTCTACAAGGGAAGGGTTCGAAAGGGCGGTAAGGATATCGGTGTCCTGGAGGAGATCGTATCTCAAGCAAAATTACCCGAAAAAGAACTGGAAGTTGCCAAGGGTCTTCAGGAGATCGGATACTTCATGAGCAGGTTCAACGACTTCCCGACCGGGAGAGGTATATTCATATTCGGT
>CAYRFL010000040.1:0-35870 GCA_964423515.1 uncultured archaeon | reverse complement strand
CCGGGGGAGCTCACGTTGAAATTATCCGCTCCGTCCTTGAAATGGAAAAAATACTCTATCGCAACTGCGCTGATGTTCACCGTGATGGTCTTCTCCCACTTCTCGCCGGATACGTGGTCCATTGAAAGGTTGAAATAGACATCCCTGCCGTACGTATAGTTCACGTTCGCCGCCACGACGCTCACGTTGTCGGTGAAGTTGGCCGAGAAGGTCAGGGAGCCTCCCGTGTCCGCCCGGATCGGTGTGTTGTTGATCACAAGGGTCGGGGGCTCCACATCCCCGTTCATGACCTCCACCGGGAATGCACCGGCATTTGTTACTCCATGGGCCAGGAATTGACTGCCAGGAACGAAAAGCAGTAGCAGCAGAAAAAACACGAAACACCTATTCTTCAACATGATATCACCACGATATGCCATCACTCCGGACTCGAACGGTAGAAACTGCTTCCTCCCAGATGATGCACGAATGCGATCCCTTCCATGGTCGGTTTCCAGGTCCCGTCGAAGCAATCGCGCCTTGCCGCGCAGCGGACCACCCTTCCCAGAAGGATACTGAGCTTGTCCAGCTCGAAGGCACGGTCCAGACGACACTCCAGAAATCCCAACACACCCGATATCACGGGGGAGCCCACCTTCTCACCATCGCTCCAGGCGAACCTTCCGGATGCGTACTTGTCCTCCTTATACCCCGATACGGAACCGCAGTATTTGACCTGCTCCAGCATATCCCAACCGGGAATGTTGATCACGAAGTCACCCGCGCGTCGGACGGTTTCCCAGGTGTGATGGCTCTTGCCCATACCAACTGCGATGATGGGGGGCTCCTTCTGGACCGGCATGTTCCACGCGGCGGTCATGACGGCCCGACCGGCATCATCACCGGAACTGACCATTATCACCGGACCGCTGTTCACCAGACGGGTGGCGAATTTCAACTCCACCTTCTCGAATCCGTATCCTTCCATGCTTTTTCACCTCGGGAAATGTCTCCGTAACTACATGAAACATAGGTCTCGGACCCATCTCCCTTCCCTTTCATCACCGATATTCCATGTGAATATGGTCCAGAACTGCCGATATAGTAGGGGATCCAGCGGAGACATAACGCCGTTAATATAATAATCCCTTCTTACTTCAATAATCTTTCTCCATTACTGGATGAACGGGAAATTCCAATGAGGTTTTATACCGGTTTCCCAAAAATCCGCAATAACCTAAATATATCAAGATAAGATACTCATTGTTCAACGCAAAAGCGACGAGGATGGGAGAGGGCCATCAAATGAAAGGGAGCACAGGGAAAATAATCACGATCCTATCACTTCTATTCCTCCTGATATTTCTTCTGATCTATGTTATGATGACCGGCGACTACATCCTAATCAGTCTCGTAGTCATCATAGTCTCCGGGGCTGCGTTCCTGGTGCTTCTGACGGTTCACTATACGACCAATCAGCAGGATAAGCTGATGAACACCGTGGCTTCCATCCTCTATGACAAGGCGATCGCCCTGGAGGAAGAGCAGAAGAGGAACGTCGTGGCCGATGGCGGAAGCGTAGTGAAGGCGGCGAGTTCCATAATACCGGTGGTAAAGCCAAACGTGGATTTCTCCAGCGTGGGTGGATTGGGGCGGGTGAAGGAGGAGATACGCAAGGCGATCATATATCCGTTCGAACACCCCAAACTCTATTCCCTCTACGGAAAACGCGTTGGGGAGGGTATTCTGCTGTACGGACCTCCGGGATGCGGCAAGACCTTCATCAGCAGGGCAACGGCGGGGGAGGCCAATGCCTCCTTTATAAATCTCCGGCTCTCCGATATACTCTCGAAGTGGGTCGGTCAGAGCGAGAAGAACATAGCAGAGGCTTTCAAAGTGGCAACGCAGAACAAACCGGCGATCCTCTTCTTCGATGAGATAGATTCCATCGGCTCGAAGAGGGGAGAGATGTCCCAGGACCATACCAACAGACTGGTAAACGCCCTTCTCATGGAGCTGGACGGTTTCGAGGGGCCAAAGGAGAAGGTGCTGATATTGGCCGCCACCAATGAGCCGTGGAACGTGGATTCGGCGCTGAAGCGGCCCGGACGTTTCTCAAAACTGCTCTTCATTCCACCTCCGGATTTCAAGGCCAGGCTCAAGATCTTGAAACTGCTATCGGAAAAAAAGCCCATATCCCCCATGGTGAACCTAAAGATCATTTCTAAGAAGACGGCGGGTTTTTCATGTGCCGACCTGGAGCAGCTCGTGGAGGAGGCTGCGGATATTCCACTCAAAGAGGCCATATCGGGAAAGAAGTCCAGGGCGATACGGGAGAGCGATTTTCTAAGGGTCTTGAAACGGCGGCCCTCGTCGATCCAGCCCTGGTTCAAGCATGCCAGGCAGCAATTGGTCCTGAGGGGTTGTCAAAGCGAGTTCAAGGCGCTGTGGAAGATCGTCAAGAACATAGAATGATTACGAGGATAAAAGTGCGGGTGATAATGTTGGGCGTAGGGTGGCATTTGTTTGGAGAACTGTACGGATGTCCGAAAGAGTTGTTGATGAGATTGGGACCTGTGAAGGAGATCATGGAGCGCACGGTGGAGGAAGCGGGTCTGAAGCCCGTTGGAGACGTATTCCATCAGTACGAGCCCTTCGGTGTGACCGGGGTGATATTGATATCCGCCTCACATTTCAGCATACACACCTGGCCCGAGCACAACTATGCCGCCGTGGATATCTTCTCCTGCAGCAACGAGGGAGATCCGGAGAGGACCTTCGAGATCCTATGCAAACATCTAAAGCCCCGTAATTTCTCAAAGAGGCTCCTGGAACGATAGCCTTTTTTCACGAATGCGGTAGTGCATGAAGAAGGGACTGTTGTTCGATCCCGGGGAGGGTGATAAAACTCCCTCAGCCCAGGGATTTCACCATGCATCCAGCCAGACCGTTGCGTCCGAGGGGGTACAGGGGCCATTTCTGCAAAAGTATTATATACCAGTGATTTACATGTAGTATCCGGTATCTGGAGTACCATTATAATATAGAAAGGAGCGTATGTCATATGGTAATGGAAGAAATACCGGTCAAAGAAGCGAGGAAGATCGCCGAGGGGAAGGGCCTCAAGCCAGGCCGGGTAGCTGGCACCGATGGAATACAGTTCACCAAGGGCAAGAACAACAGAATAACGCTCATCGACTGGGATGAGTTCGAGAATACACTCAGCGAGAGGGGTCTGGCCGTATATCACAGCGGCGGTTGGATGAAGATAATGAAAAGGGAATGAAACCTTTTTCACATACTATACCCTTCTTCTTTATTCAAATGTTATTCGGTTTTCTCAACCGTAGCGATACCTATGTTCAGATTACATACACCCACCCCCCTTGTTTAGTTTATTTTTTCAATCGCAGGGTGGAAAAGTATCATTATTTACACGCGCCATCCTCTATATTTTCAATGACTCGGATACGCTCCATCAACAGGCGTGTGAATCTCCTGGCCATCCCGGATGGGAATGAATGTGCATTTGTTCTTTTTCACGAATTTCCGGTTCGTTGCTCATCCATCCCAATTCGACGAAATCATAGACTCGTTGAGGGCATCCCGCGGACCGGCAGGATTTTCACCCGGTTTTCGAGTGCGACCGAAAATATTTAAATCAGATGGCACTGATTAACTTATCCGCCAAGGTAATAATCTCGTTCTTGCCAGCACTTATACGAATAATCCATATCGAAGTGATATTATGCCTTCCCCTCCGATTTGCAGCAAATGCAAGAACGTCTCGCTCCGATTCAACGACGACGGAACGGGATTCTGCAATTTTTGCTCGAGGACGTTCGTCTGGAACCGCCCCGGGGCTCCAAAACCACCCATATGCAGGAGATGCAGGACCCACTCGCTGTCGTTTATGCCCGAAGGCTACGGTTGGTGCACCGACTGTTTCAACAAGTTCATATGGAAGGAAGGCGTGGATATCGATCTGAACAACGTCTCCATACCTCAGAGTCCCAGGATCGGCGGACACCCTTCATTCCAATCGGGAACCCATCAGATACAGAGCGCCATCTTCCAGAGAAAGGAAAACATATCCTTCAGCGGGTTCATCAAGGATACGGAGGTGGACTTCGAGGGCGATGCCATTCTATTCACGGTCCTTTTCGATAACGTGCTGGATCATACGGTCAACGAGGTGGTGGTCAAGCCCATATTCGATCCGAAGAAGGCCGAGTCCGATGAGAAGGAGATCATGGTGCCCGTCCTCAAACGGAACGAGAAACGCGAGGTATCTTTCCGTATCTGGCCCCGGGCGGGTACGAGCAAACTGCGCCTTCAGGCCGAGATCCGGTACTACAATCCGCATCTCGAGGAGTACATGCTGAAGAACACCGAGAAGAAGAAGGTTGAGATAAGCGTGCCGGCGATCCACCGGTCGCAGGTCCCGGAGAACACCTTCCAGCGTTTGTCTGTCAGGCTCATCGCCACTGAACAAGAATACCAGGATATCAAGATAGGCGGGGAACCCCTCTTCGAGATCATGAGGGATATGCTCGAATCCCACAACATGTTCCTTCTGCCCCCTCGCGTCAGGGTGAACGAAAATCTTTTTACCGGACTTCAGCGCGCCTTTGGCGAGGACGATGACGGGGGCAGCTACCAGTGCATACTGGAGATCATGGGCGGACCCTCCCGCGCCAAGGTGCTGGCAGAGTTCCTCGGACCGGATGCGGAGAATCTGGTGGGCTTCTCCTCCTGGTTGAAGGGCGGCATCGAGAAGAGGATCGACACGGCCCATCTCGGAGCCTCGTCCACCGTCGTGCAGCAGCATTTCCACGGGGATTTCGTGTCGGATGGAGCCTCCAAAGTGGCAATACACGACAGCGTGGTCCAACGCTCCAACATAGGTGCGGATATCAGCGTGAACGAGGGAATGGAGGATGCAGTCCAGTGGCTGGACGAGAGGAACCAGAAAAGGACGGACGGGCTCAGGCGGGGACAGGCCTCCATAAAGGATAACATGCTCGAGATCAAGGGGATGACCAAGGATATGGTCAAACGTATGGAGCATCATTTCGGCGAACTGGTCAAGGACCTGCCATATCCCGCCAATATCGAACAGAAGAGAGGAACCATCATAATGGAGTTCAGATGCTCGCTTAACGAGGAACCCATAGGCATCATTAAGGACCGGCGCTGGATGAGGTGGATACATTTTGCTCTGGGAGCGGCCATGGTGGGGGTGGGGGTGGCTACATTCAGTGCAGAAATTGGTACCAAGGGGCTCAAGAAGATATACAATGATCTTGCCGGAAAACCCCTTGACGACCTGCCGAAGGAGAGCATGTTCCTGACAACGGACGAGAAGAACGATATGCTCGTCAAACTCCGGGAAGAGGGGATCCTGGCAAAAATGCACTACTGCCCCGCCTGCAGGGACTGGGTCTGCTCCGATTGCTTCGATTTCGATCAGATGTTCTGTGTGGATCATGCCGATTAGACAACAGGGAGCTGGCTAAGAGATGGATATCAGGGTTAGAACGTTCAACGAACTGGGGCTCAACGCATTCTCGAACAAGAATTACAAGCTGGCGCTGGAATACTATGACGAAGCTCTCAAGATAGACCCGGCCAATGACACTGTCATCATCAACAAATGCAAGGTATTCATGGAGAAGCGTTCGCTGGTGGAGGCCATCGGAGCACTGGACGGCGTTATCGCAAGAGGGGTCTCCAACGACGAGGCGGAAAGGCTTCGGGAGAGCTGCCTCGATATGCTGAGAAAGGGACCGACGGAGGTCCTGGTTCCTGAGGAGGAAAACGCGGCAATGGAGATCGACCAGGAGGAGTTCATAGAGATATTCGACGAGGAGGAGGAAGGGGGAGAGGAAGGAACCCTGGTATTATCACCGGTGGAGGACGAGGAAGAGAACGATAAACGACCGCGCAGGAAGAAGAGACCCGTCATCCGGAAGGAGATACCGGGCGACCCGGATTTCGAGGAGATCCGGTCGAGGGCCATCGAGAAGAGCAATGAGATCCTCCGGCGGGTTGCCGAATTCGAGAGCAAGGGAGTGGTCATCAGCGATATCAAACCCTACCTGGAGAAGATCACAAGATACATGGATTCCGGAAATCCCAAGGGATCTCTCAAGGTTGCCACCAAATGCCTGGAACATCTCGATACCATCAAGAAGAGATATGACCGAACCCAGCGCCTGGCCAAGAGGATCCAGCAGAACATTCTTGACCTTCGGGCCCAGGGTGCCGAGGTCGGTGACATCAACAGGGAACTGGAGGATCTTCCGGAAAAGCTCCGAAAAGGGGAATATGCTGAGGTTTTCGACAGGGCGGTGGAGGTCCTGGACCATCTTGCTCGAAAGAAGGTCTCCTACCAGGATGCCCTGGACTCCATAAGGGACAGCTGGCAGTCTATCAAATCCGCCCTGAGGGATGGGATACGGGAGAGCGAGGCCGACGAACAGCTCTCCAAGGGCCGAAAGAGCATCACGAAGGGAGGTTACGAGGACGCCATCGACCACGCCAGGAGGAGCCAGGACATCATTCAGACCTCCCTCAATGCCAGAAAGAAGTTAAGGGACGAGTTCAGCGCCCTGAAGGACCGTCTCGACAAGTGCGAGGAACTGGGGATGAACGTCGCCTCTTTCCAGAGAACCATAATCGAGATAGAGCGCCATATAAAGGAGGGGACCATAGACCTGGCCGATGATCTGGTCTTTCGCCTGAAGGACGAACTGTCCTCCCGGGAGGAGAGATACAACAGGGGGATGCTCCACTACCAGATCACCAAGTACAAGGTGGACAAGGCCAGGACCCACGGCGTGGATGCCAGCGGAATGGAGCAATCCCTCAGAACGATGCTCAGCGAGATCAATCTCGGTAACTATGAGAACGTCCCGGTCATAGCCGACGAGATACAGAGCTTCGTGGACGATAGCAAGACCGTACAGGAACAGAACCGGGCCCTTCTGACCATCGAGGAGTCGGAGGAACTCTTCAACGAGTGCCGCTACATGGGCATCGACGTGGCGGATGGGGTTTCCCAGATAAAGAAGGCGAAACTGTACTTCAACGAGGGGGCCTTCAAGGATTGTTACGATGCGGGAAGCCGGGCCAGAAAGAATTTTCTCAGGCTCAAGATCGAATACCTTTTGGATGACACGAGGGAAATGCTACGGGGAGTCTCGGAGGAGATGGAGACCGACGTGGACAAGGCGATGGAGGAACTGGCGGAGGTGGAGACGCTCATAGGATCGGATGAGCTCAAGGAGGCGGAAGAACTGCTTGGGAACGTACGGCACCCTCTCTTCGAGGAGAAGGCGAAGGACCAGCTCATCAGGACCCAGGAGAAATTGAACGAGGTGGAGGCCATGGGGGGGAACATGATGGAGGCCAAAAAACTGTTCGAGAGGTCCCAGAAGCATTATACCAGGAAGAACTACGAGCGGGCCTTCGATCTGGGTGACCAGGCCTGGGAGGCGGCGGAGAACGCCAAGATGTACGAGGAGCTCATCGACGAGCTCACCAGTGCCAGGGATTTCATCGATAAACTGGAGGAGGAGGGAGTGGACGTCGCCGAGGCCAAGTCCGAACTGGCCCGGGCCAAGCCCGCCCTGGAGAACAAATTCTACCAGACCGCCCTGGATTATTCCAACAGGAGCAAGGAGATGGCAAGGAAGGCAAAGGACATGCACGAGTATGCCATCACCATCGAGCTTTGCTGGAAGAGGACGGAGCTTTTGGACGGGAGAGGGATGGACGCGGAGCTGCTGAGGGAGGACCTGGAAAGGGCCAGAAAGGAGCTCGCAAAGGGCAACAAGGAGAAACTGGACTCCATCCTGTATCACGTGGAGGATGAGCTTGGAAGATTGGAAGGGGATGATGGGGAGAGAAGAGCGAAGGAGGCCAAGAGGCTAAAGAAGGAGGGGAACAAGCTCTTCAAGGCGGGCGACGCGAAGCAGGCCATAAGGACGTTCAACAGGGCATTGAAGCTCAATCCCAGGGACGAGACGATAATCCACAACAAGGGAGTCGCCTACAAAAAGCTAAAGATGTTCGACAAAGCCCTCAAATGCGCCAGGAAAACGCTGTCGATAAACCCGGATTACGGTGCCGCGAGAACGCTGAAGAAGATGTGCGAGGCCGAAATGGAAAAATAGTCGGAGGCCCACGTTCTCGAATGTTCCATAATTTCTGTTAACTCGTTTCCAATGTAAAAATGGTATTTATCATTAAATAATCCTTCTTCGTTCAGGCATCCGCATCCTGTCCCGATGATGCAGGCGGTGTGAGAATATGAGAGTATCTTCAATGCTATCTCTATTGGCGGTATTTCTATTGATATGTTATCCCGTCCATCAGTTAATATTCAGCATATCGGAGGACGGCAGGAGCATACTGTACCGCCCCGAAATTGACATTGAACGGGATTCGGGGGTGCATACCGGGACCCGGGCCACCAGATATGTTGACGATTCGGGGGGACAGGCCTACCAGACCATCCAGTCCGCGGTGAACGCAGCCAATCCGGGAGATACGGTCTATGTCTATCCCGGCACCTACCCGGAGAACGTGATGGTGGGAAAGAGCCTTACCCTAACCGGCCAGGACAGCTCCACCACCGTTATAAGGGGGACGGGGGCGGGCGACGTGGTGAACATAACGGCCAACGACGTTCGGATGAGCGGCTTCACGGTCTGCGGAACGGGGACGGGGCACTCGGATGCCGCCATCAAGCTCCACGAGGTCACCGGATGCAGCATAGAGAACAACGTGTGCGAGCTGAGGAATTTCCAGTCCACCAGCGTCCTGTTCAACGATAACTTCGATGACGGAAGCCTGTCCCCGTGGACCCGGAACGGAAATTACGCATGGGTGAGCACCCATACGTACAATTCCTATCGTTATTCCATGTACCTCAACGGGGGTACCGTGAGCACGACCTCCCCCAGCATCAACCTCCAGGGAGCCAGTTCCGCCAGCCTCGAATGCTGGATAAGACGGGGGGGCAGTTTCAGCGAGGATCCCGATTCCGGAGAGGACCTCTACGTCGAATACTACGATTCGGGATACGTCTACAAGACCATCAAGACATTCGCGGGGAACGGGATCGAGGGCCAGATATACCGGGAGAACCTGAACTTGCCGGCCGGGGCCCTCTGGAGCTCCTTTCGGGTGCGCTTCTACCTAACCACGGGTTCCGGGGACGAATTCGACTACTGGCACATCGACGACGTCAAGGTGACGAAGTACGTGGACATACGGGCCGACGTGAACTGGGGGATATATCTCCGGGGTGGTAGCGGGAACATCATATCCCACAACGATTGCTCCACCACGGCCCTGGGGGGGATAGTGCTCAACGCTTCCCGGGATAATGACGTGAACAACAACACGTGTGAAGATATGGGCAAGGGTATATGGCTGACAAACTCTCACGGGAACCGCCTGAGGGACAACGATCTCGATAAGGACGATTCCGGGTTCTACATATCCTCCTCCGATGGGAATCGACTGGAAAACAACGTCGTCAACGACTGTATCGTGGGCATCCAGATGATAGATTCCATCCACAACGATATCGACGGAAACGACCTGGACGGGAACGATCACGGCATATACGCGGTCAATCCGCAGGGATCGAACATAACCAACAATTCCATAAAGGACTGCAGCGCCAAGGGGATAGAGGTAAGAGGGGGTATGGAAAACCTTCTCTGGGGCAACAACTGTACGGGGAGCCCCACGGGGATCCATCTCGAGGGCTGCGACGGGAACGTCGTCGGCCGCAGCATCCTCACGGATAACGATCACGGCATCGACATGACATCCTCCCACCGGAACGAGGTGCATAACAATACCATGGCCGGTGCGTTCGCCACCGGCATCCGGCTGGACCAATGCGACCGGAACAACGTAACGCAGAACAACTGCAGCAGCAGTACCACGGGGATCGAGGCGAAAACTGGCTCCGGCAACGATTTTCGACAAAACAACTTGACAGGAAATACCTATGGCATCTACCTTCTGAACGTCAGGACCGGCCGGATCATGGAAAACCACTTCGAGGGCAACGTTTACGGCATTCGCACCGTGGACTCGGGGGGGCTGGACTTCGGCAATGACACGTTCACCTCGAACACGTACGGCCTCGTTCTCGAGAATACGGACAACTGCACGTTGTCGGGAAATCATCTCGAGGGACCGGGCGTCGAAGGGATATCCGTTTCCGGAAAGGGTGATAACCGCATAATCAACAACACCTGCCTCGGGGAGATGGGAACGGGCATCCGGGTGATCGATTCGTTCGGATGCGAGTTGAGGGAAAACCTGTGCAGTTCGCCGGTTGAGAGCAGCACGGGCCTCCTGGTTCGGGATTCCCGGGGATGCGCCATCGCCCGCAACACGTTCATCGGAAACCTGGTCGGGATCAGCCTGCGGGGAACCAACGATTCAGTTCTCTCGACCAACAACTGCTCCGGCAACGGATGGACTGGTATAAACATCAATTCTTCATTCGGAAACGACCTTCTGGAGAACATCTGCAGCGACAACACGCCCCCGGGAGGTGGGTTGGATACGGGATACGGGATCTATGTCTTCCTGGGGTCAGAAGGCAACAGCCTGATGAACAACACCTGCTCCCGGAACCGGGATCACGGAGTATATATCGCAGGGCGCTCACACCTCAACTCCATTCGTAACAATACGTGCATCGAGAACGGCGAGCATGGAATATTTGTCGCGGACTCCCGGGATAATGAGATAATCGACTCCCTGTGCGGCAGCAACACCGTGGCCGGCATAACTGCCACGAACGCCAACTCCACCATCATAGAGGGGAACGAGCTGCTCGAGAACGGGCGCTGGGGCATCAACCTGTCGGAGTCCGAGGAATGCGTCGTGAGGTACAACACCATAAACGGAAGCGAAAGGGCCGGGATCAACCTGCGCTCCGTTGACCTGTCCGTCGTCTCGGGCAACACCGTCACTGCGAGTACGATGTGGGGCCTGAGGCTCGAACGTTCCAGCGAGAACCGTGCCGAACACAATATCCTGAGCGGCAGCGGCCAGCACGGCATACTGCTCCTGACGGGCAGCGATTCGAACCTCCTTCGGGAGAACCTCGTTTCCGGCAGCGGGCTCGAAGGGATCGTGATACGATCCCCGGAGGAACGCCGGGGCGGCAGGAACGAAAAGAACGTCAGGGACGATCTGAACGTAAGCGAGAACAACAGGATACATCACAACAACCTGGTGGAGAACAACAACGGGGGCGTGCAGGCCAGGGACGACGGCAGGGGCACGCTCTGGGACGACGGGAACCTGGAGGGGAACTTCTGGTACGATTATCGGACAAGGTATCCCTCCGCCGATCATAACGGCCGCATCTGGGATACCCCTTACGAGGTTCCGGGTATCGCCGGCGTGAACGATTCCTACCCCCTGCTCTATGCAAGGGACGGCCTGGACCCGACAGCTCCCTTGATACTTCGGGACAATACCGCCAAGCGTGCAACCACGGGAGACCTCTTCTCGTTCTCGGCCGAATTCACGGACGATTTCGGCATCGTGGTGGCCAACGTGGTCTACTCGTACGACGGCATCGACTTCAAGAACGAGACCATGACGCGTATCGACGATACCAACAGGCAGTATACATTCACGGTCATTCCCAACGCCACGGTCATCCATTACATGTATTTCCTCAAGGATATAGGACGGAACAAGAACACCTCCGCCCTCATTAACGTCAGCGTGCTCGACAACGATCCGCCCGAGCTCGGCAGGGACCTCTCGGAGAAGCGGGGGGGCACCGGCGATCCCTTCACGATCAGGATGAATGCCGTCGATAACATCGCCGTGAAAAACGAAAGCGTGTACGTCCACTACACCTTCGACGAGGTGGAGTATTTCCTGGAGAACATGAGCCTGGAAGAGGGAAACTTCACTAGGACCATCGACGTACCGCCGCACGCCACCTACGTGCAGTACTCCTTCAACATCTCGGATACCTCGGGCAACTGGCTCAACACCACCAGGACCGAGGCTACCATAGACGACAACGATCCCCCGGGATTCTCCTCGGATGCCGTTGCGGGAGATAACCTAACGACAGGGGACGAGGTGCGGTTAAAGGCCAATTTCACGGACAACATCGGCGTGTTCTCGGCCTTCGTGAGATATACCTTCGACGGCGGTGAGCCCTTCAACGACTCCATGAAGCACATCTCCGGAGAGGAATGGGAGCTGGTCATCTCGGTTCCCGGAACTGCCGTTCTAATCAACTACTCGTACTACGTGTCCGACGAGGAGGAGAACTTCCTCGCTACACCCTCCATTGTCCGCAGTATCCTCGATAACGACCCACCCCGGGCAAATGCCGGAGCCGACGCGAAGGCGGCGATAGGGGAGAGGATAAGGATCAACGGCAGCGGCAGCAGCGACAACCTCGGCATAGTGAACTACACGTGGACCATTCATTTCGGGAATAAGAACGAGACGCGGTACGGAATGGAGGTGAATCCCGCCTTCGACGGAGTTGGCGCTTACGTGGTGATGCTCCGGGTCACGGATGCTGCGGGCAACGCTGCCGAGGACATTCTCAACGTCACGGTGACCGGATCGGGGGGCGGGGATGATGACGATGACGACGACACGGGAGGGGATGATGACGACGTCGCTCCCCATGACGATGACAGCGGCGGTGACGACGACACGGGGGGGGGAGGCGAGAGCGTGGGTGGAAAGAGCGAGGGGGGGCCCTGGTTCATCCTGCTCATCATAGCGGTGACAGTTGTGCTCATAATACTGGGAATTGCCATCTTCCTTCTGCGCAGAAAGAAGAAAAAGAAGGAAGGAGCAGATGCCGAGCAGGAGGAGGCCACTGTCCATGATACCATCGAGGTCTCCATCGTCGATCCGGAGGACGAGAAGAAATATCCGTGTGCCAGCTGCGGCTCGGAGATGAAATTCGTGGACGAATACGGGAAATGGTGGTGCGACGCGTGCAGCAAGTACGCCGACGAGGAGAAGGTAAGGGTGGTGGCGGAGCTCCTGGCCCCCCCGGCCCCCTATCCGGCCCCGTACCCCCCCTATCCCGCCGGTCCCGACGCGGCCACGGCTGCTGGTACTCAGGCGCTGCCCCCTCCACCGGCAAACCTGTACCTTCCCGGCAGTCCACCGGTGGGTATGGCACCCGTAAGCGGCCAGGCGACGCCCGGAACGGGAGCCGGGGGCGCCTATCATCCCGACGGGAGCATCAACGCAATGCTCCCCCGGATGCCGGACGAGATAATCACCATCAAGGCGCTGCCGCCCGCCCCCGATATAGACCTTGCGGCTCTCGGTATTCCGGTGGCCACCGGAAAACCCCTGAATGCACCCATGCCGCCACCCCTGGAAGCGGCGGGATATCCGCCATCTCCATCTTCATCCCCGCCGCCATCGGTATCCGGGATGGCCGAAGACCCCATGAACGCTCTCAAGCAGCGCCTGGCGACGGGCGAGATATCCATCGATGAGTTTCAGCGGCTGAAGGCGATCATAGAACAGTAGAGAGTGCGTTCCCGCGAGCGAATTATCGCTGATACGTTCGTATATTGTCAATGGTGAAAAGTCCGACAAAAAGTCGAGGCCTTTCGAGTAACGGTTTGCCGATGCCCGTTGACACTCCGCAAACCCCTTCGGGCTTTGCTGCACCCTCGGCATGTATACCTACGGGTTCACGCCTCGGCACCCGCAGGGTAACGCCCCGAGGGTGCAGGGGCATATTATGCCCCGGAGTGAAACGGGCAAATACAGGCGTATCTTGATACGCCAGGACCCGAAAGGATCAAATGCATCTCCGATGCCCCGGAGTTTTCGGGAGCCCGTAGGGCCGATTCTGCTTCATCCAGAAAAAATCGTTACAGTACGATTTACAAACAAAAACATTTATCGGATTCCGTGATTCGCCCTCACATTCCCCAGAACTTGTTCTCACGCCTCTTTATGACCATGACCGTCTCCAGAATGTCCTGTTCGTCGGCGTTGAGAGGTATGTCCCGCAGTTTCCTCGCATGACCCTCGGGTATGTTAACGAACAGAACGTCGTCCTCCCCGAGCTGTCTTCCCACCGTCACCTTGGAAAGGGCCAGGGCAGCCTCCTCCCCCGTCTTGAGCTCCGTGATGGTCTTCTTCTCAGACTGGATGCTCTGTATCTTACCGATCACCCGTCCGTCGTCCCTGAGGACCTCCTGGCCCACCCGGACCCGCCCGCACAGTACCCTGACACCCACCACCGCCGGTTTGGATATGCGGAATATGCAGTCGGGCAGCACCCGGAACTTCCCGGGGTGGACTATCTCCTCGCGGGCCCTCTCATCCAGGGAACATTCCATGTCACTGCGGCATTTCTCGTAATCCTCCAGAAGCTTGTAGATGATGTTGTCCGAGAGGAGCATTACGTCTGTCTCCCTGAGCATCTCCTCGGCGTCCGGCAGTGTCTTCACGTTGAAGGCGAGGATGGTCTTGTTGTAGGGGTCCTTCATGGTGGCAGCGTCCACGATATCCCTCCTGGATACGTCACCCACCTCGGCCCGGTTGATCTCGATCTCCTTCTTCATGAGCTCGGCGGATATGGCCTCCAGGGAGCCGATGGCGTCAGCCTTGACGATGATGCCCTGCTCCGAGATGGGGATGGTTATCTCCGTCTCTTCCTGAACCGCCGTTATGATGTCTTCCAGGTCACCCTCGGCCACCTTGATGGGAGAGCCCGACAGGACACGGTCCAGGTTCTGGGCTACTATCTTCACCCCTGCGGCGGCGGTGACGGAATCCACCTTCAAGAAGCGCTCCTGCGGGTCCCGGATCTCATCGAGGGGTTTTGGTTTCAGCAGGGCCTTGACCTTGGTGATGATGGGTTCGCCTTTCCCGCCGACCACCACGGTGTCTCCATAGCTTATCTTACCTGAATACAGGATCGTATCGAGGGTGGTACCAAGACCCTTCTCCTCCTTCACTTCCAGTACCGTCCCCTCGCCAAGGCCCTCCTCCGTCTCCGTTTCCAGCTGCTCCGTGAGAAAACGCTGGGCGAGCCCCACCAGTATCATCAGGAGGTCCGCCATTCCCTCGCCGGTCCTGGCGCAGGTGGGAACCATGGCAATGGTCTGTGTGAAGTCGGATATCCGGTCGTATCGGTCCGCCGTGAATCCCTCGGCAACGAGTTGTCCCACTATCTTGTACAGCTTCTCGTTCAGCACCCCTGCCACGTCCTCGGACTGGATGCTAAGCGTATCGGCCAGACAGCGCCCGCATCCGGTCACCCAGCCGTTAATGCGGTCCACCTTGTTGACCGAAATGACGAAGGGGGTCCTGTACCTCTGCATTATGTGAAGCGATTCCAGTGTCTGGGGCATCAATCCCTCCATGACATCCACCACCAGGACCGCCAGATCGGCCAGGGCTCCGCCCCTGGCCCGGAGTGTTGTGAACGAATGATGTCCGGGGGTATCAATGAATAGAAGGCCGGGGATGATCGCATCCGGGACCATGAGCCTTCCGCAGAAATCCTTTATGGTCTCGAGGGGTATCTCGGTGGCGCCTATGTGCTGGGTTATCCGCCCGCATTCCCTGTCGGCAACGCCCGTTCCCCTTATCGTATCGAGGAGCGTGGTCTTCCCGTGGTCGACGTGACCCAGCACGCTCACTATCGGCTGTCTTATCGGCATATCTCTCGGCCCCCAACAATTATAAAAACCAAGGGGGCTGAACAGGAATTATCATTATAAACCTATCTTCGCCCCTATCCTTGCACCCGTGCATATAAGAGTGTCGGGCACGTCCATGCTCCGGTCATGGGAGAGCGAGAGATTATCGCGAATGCCTACAATCCCGTTATGTATCCACGCGCCAGGAGGTCGTTGGAATCGAGAAGCTCGCCCCCGCAGTTCTTCATCATATCTATGGCCATCTCAATTTCCGCGATCATTTTTTGCCGGTCCCGGGGCAGAACACCGTTCACACCGCGATACACGAGCCTTCCGTCCATCCATACATTGTTGGTCACGTGGTCGGAGGCTACGACCGTTCCGGAAAGGTAGAGCCCTTTCACGATGGCGAGCGTTTCCCTGAGGCGCAGGAGGGGGGATAGGGAAGTGAATTTGCCGTCCTCGGCCATCTGCCGCAGCGGGGTTCCCGGCAGCAGCGAAAGCGTCCTGAATCTTATGAAATCCGGCCGGATCTTGTTGAGGACCTCTGCTGTGTTACTGGCATGAGCCTGCCATCCACCGCTTCCCCCTGCCCCTAGAAGGACGTACTCGGAAATCTCGAGATCCGCTTCCCTGGCCGTGCGGGCACCCTCCACCATATCCCGCGGGGCCGCACCCTTGTTCAGGAGCGAGAGAGTTTCGCCGTCACCGGACTCAAGACCTATGTGAACCCGCGTCAGACCCGCCTCCCTGAGCTGGCGGCATCCCTTCACACCGAGCCTCGCAAGGCTCTTCGCCCTGGCATAGGAGGTGACCCTCTCGATATCGGGGAATGCCCGATACAGGAAACGGAGCATGTCGGGAAGCTCGTTCACCACAACAGGATTGGAATCGCCCAGGAACACGGTCCTTCGACCCGGACCGAAGATCTCCACAGCATTCTCGATATCCCTTTTCACGTCACCAAGGGGCCTGTGAGCGTAATCGACGCCGCGGTACATGCTGCAGAAGGCGCATCTGTTCCACGGGCAGCCGTGGGTGACCCGAAGTAGTATCGATCCGGCCTCGTTGGGAGGTCTGTAGGGAGGGAAATCGTATCCTTTCATGAACTTCGAACCGAATACGGGAAGACGGTATATTTAGATTTTCCCTGCCGGTAACATGCAATCTTTCAGGCTCTCCTGCACCCTCGAAAACTAGTGGTTTTCTACGGACATGCGCCTACACCACCCCTTTTCCACCCCCCTGCCACCGGGGTCGCACGGAACACCTTCCGGGCTCCCGTTGCACTCCGGCGCATCAAAGATACGCCTGAGCCCTCAAAAACCTTCGGTTTCCTACGGGCGACTCAGTTGTGCTCAAAGAGGACAACGAGAGCCTTTTACATCAAGAGAGCATACCCACCGATAGTAACGGTCCTGCGATATTCTCGCCCACTCTCGATACGACCCCACGTATCACTAGTCCCTGGATGGTCCGCCCCTGGATGATTTGTTCAAAAAGGTATATATGTGAGTGTATGATTAAAGGTCCGCTTCCCGTCCGCTCACGTTCGGGAAGTATATAACAATGTCGGAGGAGTCAGATTGAAGATGGATAACAAGACAAATCCACTCCTGATCCAGCTAATCAAGGACCTCAAGAAGGTAAGCTGGACGGAGAAAGCACCCATCTGGCGAGACATTGCGAAGCGATTGGAAAAGCCTCACCGTAACTGGTCGGAGGTGAACATCAGCCGCATAGCGAGATACGCCAAGGAAGGCGAGACCGTCATCGTACCCGGGAAGCTCCTGGGTTCGGGGGAGATCGGTTTCCCGGTGAATGTCGCCGCATACAATGCCAGCAGGGGTGCAAAGGAAAAGATCAGAAGCGCAGGGGGAAAGGTCATAACCATACAGGACCTCGTCAGGTCCAACCCCAAGGGAAAGCTCGTGAGGATACTGGGGTGATATGATGAAGGTCATAGATGCAGAAGGACACGTGCTGGGAAGGCTGGCATCACTGGTAGCACAGGAACTCCTGGCCGGAGAGGAGATACGTATCGTCAATGCGGACAGGTGCATAATCACTGGCAAGAAAAAGATGGTGCTGGCGAGATACCGCAAGAAGAGGGATCTCACACACGCCAGGAAGGGACCCTACCATCCCAAGAGGTCCGACAGGATACTCAAAAGGACGGTAAGGGGAATGCTGCCCGTAAAGAAACCGAGGGGAAAGGAAGCGCTCAAACGCCTGCGCGTGTTCATACACGTTCCACGCGGCCTTCGGGATGAAAAGAAGATCAAGTTCGAAAAGGCCATGGAGCTCAACACGGCGAATTTCGTCAGGTTGGGAGACATTGCCAAGCTCATAGGATCAAAGGAGTGAGGATAGCATGGCGAAGGCGAAGAAAAAGAAGATGAAGGTGGTGAACACCAGCGGGAAGAGAAAGACATCCATCGCCAGGTGCACCATAAAGGCGGGAAAGGGCATATTCAGGATCAACGGCACTCCATACGAGTTCTACGAGCCCGAACTGGCCAAGATGAAGATACAGGACGCTTTACAGTTCATACCCGATCGCCTCAACGATATCGACATATCCATAACCGTCACCGGCGGTGGGATAATGGGGCAGTCAGATGCGGTGAGGACGGCGCTGGCAAGGGGAATGGTGGACTTCTTCGATGACGATGAACTGAGGCAGACCCTGGTCAATCACGACAGGAGCCTCCTGGTGAGCGATACGCGCCGCAAGGAACCAAAGCATCCCCTTGGAAAGGGCGCCAGAAAGAAGAGGCAGAAGTCCTACAGGTAGGTGGGGGCAGAAACATGATAATACCGGTCAGATGTTTTACCTGCGGAAAGGTCATCGGTCATCTCTACGACCAGTTCCGGCGCAGGGTGGATGATATGGGGGAGTCCCCCAAGGACGTTCTGGACTCCCTCGGCGTTCCGAACTACTGCTGCAGGAGATTGTTCCTCGCTCACGTGGACCTCATCGACGAGATAATGAGATACGATTGAGGGTAATTCAGGGGCACATCGGCCATGGCCGAAGCCTCCGTCGCTGAGTTGCGATCAGTTGCAGCGGTCAGTACCCGCGGGGGCCCGTGGGGTAGCTTGGTATCCTAGTGCCTTGGGGAAAGGGAAACATCCCCTTCCGAACTGGCATTAACTCCGGTTCAAATCCGGGCGGGCCCATTTTGATTTCGATTTTAATTCATACTTTTTATAGTCTTCCCCAATCACCACGACCAACACCCGATATTTTATATATCCCCGCGCAATAATGGTTGACACCTCACGTAACTTTCGCAACCCACCTAAACCCAGACCAAAACACGGAGCAATATCGATGGAATCGGGATTTCTCTCGTTCTGCAGGCAGTGCCGGAGGATACGCCTCTTCGTCAACTACAGCTGCGCATCGTGCGAGACCGAGCACTCCAGGCGTCTGCGGGACAAGAAGAGACTTAAGGACGATGAGGTCCGCGATACCGTTCTTCGTACCCAGGAGAGGCTCTGCCCCCAGTGCAGGGAGATGGTGCCGCTCAGCATCATAACCGAGCGCGAGATGCTGGGCCTTCTGGCCCGCAAGTATCCGGGCTGCTCAAACTGCGACATGGACCTGTCGGACGAGTCCATCGAGGTCACCGTATCCATGTTCAACGACATGATGATATTCTACAGCTCCTTCAAGTTCGACGAGCCCCGCCTGGTGCTGGGCGTCACCGAGCTACTTCGGCACTTCAAGGGGTTTATCCCCAGCGACGAGAAACTGCGTGAGGACTTCCTCAAATGGAAGGAATGGGCCCTCTCGAAGATCGTCGAGAACGTCAAGGACGCCACGCCTCCCGCACGCCACTCCTTCGGCAAATTCCTGGAGGATTTCAAGCGGGACCCTTCGAAGGACCTGGGCGATCTCGTGAAAGCGAACTTCAAGAACATCGACCTGAAGCTGGAGCTTCTGAGCTTCTTCAACTACAAGGAGGATGTGCCTCCGGAAAAGGAGATGTTCCTCGAAAGGCTCGACGAGGTCATGAGCGAGAAGACAGGTGTCAAGCAGGAGCCGGTGGTCCTTCCTGCCCTGGAGATGTACCGTTACGAACAAGTGTTCACCCAGATACTCTCCGACGGGGATGAGGACGACGACGATGACGACGAATATGACGATGAAGAGGACGAGCAGAAAAAGGATGAGCTATCGCTCGAGAGACGCTTTATCGAGGTGGAGTTGAACCTCGAGGAACTCGCCTTCAAGACCCGCTCGAGCAAGGTTAAAAAGGAGGAAGGCGTGGAGAAGCAGATAGTGACCTGGCACGCCGCCCTCGTCATCGATAACGTGGAGAGGATCGTCTTCCTTTACCGGCCAGAGGGCTTTTCCGCAAAGGACGACAGGGCCGCATCATTCGAGAGCAAGAAGGTGCTCAGCAGCGTTCTCAAGACGCAGGCGGACCACGGAAAGGAGCAGGGGGACATATTCTCCGAGGAGTTCTTCAATACCCTCCCCCCAAGCGATATCTGCTACATCGCGGTGAAGCTTGGAAAGCCCTATCTTGCTGATTACGATTACCACGACATAGTGTTCGGAGCGGGCGAGAGGAGGGACTTCATCTCCAGTCCGCCGGAGCCGGAGGAGGGTTTTTCCAAGCCCGAACCTCGGGACATGATGGTCCGGGTCGTATCGGGCGGAGAGACCGGTGAAAAGGTGAATAGATACAGGCGCGTGGGCATCTGCGAGAAGTGCCTTGGGATCACCAGGCCGTACCTACGGGAGAAATGGGAATGCCCGGAATGCGGAAGCAGGGATTCCGCCAAGGAGCATTACTGCTCCGGCTGCATGGCCGAGATACAGGCCGGGGACGTATTGTGCAACAGCTGCGCGGAGCATCTCATATAGAATGGAGGTTTTTGAATGGGAAAAGGGCAGCTCGATCTGATGGAGGAGTTCACGCGGCTCCAGGGCAGGGCCGAGTACTTCGAGCCCGCCGATGAACTGAGGAACCTCTTCGTTATTGCCTGCCTGTTGGTGCTGATCCCGCTTCTCGGACTGATGCTCATCCTCATATACACCGACCATGTGGGATGCCAGATACCTGGCGTACTTCTGAACCTGGTCTTCTACGTATTCACATTCCTGTACATCCATCTCGGGAGAAGATTCGTCTCGGAGCTCGAGGATGAGAACGAATACGATCCGGACGTGCTCTACATGGTCGATATCAAGAAGGCAAGAACCCTTTCGAAGCTCATCTTCGTTCTGGGCATTCTGTTCTCGGCGGGTGCGGTGGCGCTTGGGTTCATACTGAGGGGGGGTCCCTTAGTGACCTATCTATCTGCGGTCCAGATACCTGTGATGATCGCACTTCTCATCGTCACATCCAAAGAGATCAAAGTTAACGACATATTCAAGATCATCGTGGAGTGAGGGGGAGTCGCTTCTTTCTATCATCGGCTCCAGGTGAAAATTGGGGCCGGACGCAGAATCGTATCGCGACCGAGCGAGAAGCATGGAATCGGATCATCCGGATACCGTATCGGTATAGATACGGTCACAATCCTCATGGCAACCACCGTTTCGGGATGTTTATATAATAGGATGGCAATAGTCGCGGTGCCAACGTTTTCGAAGGTGATCACGGAATGTCTCGGGAAATATGGCAGGAACGATTCTCCCACAAGTTATCCACTGCGAAGGAGGCCCTCCATCAAATACATAACGGTCAGACCATCTTCATTGGCTCGGGATGTGCAGAGCCCCGCATCTTGACCGAGGCGCTGGCGGAAATGGCCTATCGCTTCTCCGACATACGCGTCATTCATCTTCTTGCACAGGGCGAGCCACCCCTCGCCCGGCCCGGACTCTCCGGCAGTTTCCGTTACAACGCCTTCTATATAGGCAGGGGAACGGAGGAGTCCCCCAAGGGGAGGATAGCCGATTACATTCCCATCAATATCGGCGACCTTCCGGCTGCCATCGATGAAGGCCTCATAGACCTGGACGTGGCCCTCCTGCAGGTATCCGTACCTGACCAGGATGGAAATTTCAGCCTGGGTCTGTCGGTGGACATCGCCAAGAGCGCTGCAAGGGCTGCAAAGCTGGTCATCGCCCAGGTGAACGATGAGATGCCCGCGTCACACGGAGATACCAATATATCCATCGGATCCATCGATTTTCTGGTGGAGGGCAGCTCCAGGCTCAGGGAGGTTCCTCAACCGCGGCCGGATCCATTCTCCCTGACCATCGGCCGTCACGTTGCAGGCCTCATATCGGATGGCGCGACCATTCACCTGGACCAGAGCATGATTAGCGCCGCCACTATCAGGTATCTGGCAGGAAAAAGGGAACTGGGCATTCATACGGACATACTCACGGACGGGTTGATGCACCTCGTCAAGAGCGGGGCGGTGACGAACGGTCGAAAGATGATAAAACCGGGAAAGACCGTGGCCACCATGGCCCTTGGCACTTCCGAACTCTATGAATTCGTCTGCAGGGATCCCAGCGTCGAGCTATATCCCATAGAATACGTCAACGATCCTCTCATCATAGCAAAAAACGATGACATGGTATCCGTCTTTACCGTCCAGGAGATGGAGCTCAGCGGCCTTGGACGGGTGGACATGAACATGCTCTTTGGCATAAGCGGTCTCCCCGGCAGCACCGACTTCATCGACGGTACCAGGCGCTCTTCGGGGGGTCTCGTCATCATGGCCCTTTACTCCACCACGCTGGACGGTAAACGGTCCAGGATCGTCCCCGAAAGCAAGGGCAGGGGGATGTATTTCAACCGGGCCAAGGTGGATATCGTCGTCACGGAATACGGTTACGTGAACCTTCGCGGCCTCTCGATACAGGACAGGGCCATCGCCCTGATCTCCATCTCCCATCCGAAGTTCCGAAAACAGCTTTTCGAGGAGGCGAAGCGCTATCGCTATATCGGCGAGAACATGTACATACCTCCGGACCCAGGCACCATATATCCCCATAATTATTCGTTCAGCCGTACCTTCTACGGAAGATACGCTCCGAAGCGCAGGCAGCCGAAGCCCGTTGCCGAGGTAGCGGAAGAGGGACCCTATGCCCACCATGATGATTACTCCCTCGGCTTTATTGCAGATGAACTTACAGTATTCTTCCGACCGGTGAAACCATCCGATGCACGCAGGCTTCAGAGGATGTATTACTCCCTGTCCGATGAGATCGTGAGGATGCGATATCACGGCTCTGTAAAGACCTTCCCCACCGAGGAGGTCCAGAAGTTAGCATACATCGATTTCAGCCAGGACGTGGCCATGGTGGGTCTGGTGGGTCCAAGGAACCATCCCCGGATCGTCGCCGAAGGGCGATACATGTACAATCCGGCCAACAACATGGGTGAGTTCGACATAGTTGTATCGGAGGATGTTCAGGGCAAGGGCGTGGGAACGTTCCTGGCCAATTATCTGAAGAAGATCGCCTACTCGCGGGGCCTGTCGGGGGTTTACGCCGAGGTCCTACCGGACAATGCGGCCACCATGGCCCTTCTCCACAAGGCCTGGCCAACGGCGGAGAAGCATTTCGATTCCGGCATATGCATATTCAATCTTCGTTTTCCGCCGGAGGACGTCAAACGGCCCAAGGACAGCATTATCGTGTATTCCGGCAGGTTCAACGATTTTTCATACGGTGCGGAACATCCGTTCAAACCCAACAGGGCGGGAGTGGCGCTGCGTCTCATTTCGGATGAAGGCATGATGGGAGAACCCTGGATGCGCATGCAGGAACCCCGGATCGTCGGGAAAGAGCGTCTTTTTGAATCCCACGACCCGGATTATATCGAGGCTCTGGAGATGGCCAACTGCGGCGAATGGGACGAGATCTTTCTCAAATACGGACTGGGGGGGGATGAAGTACCCGTGTTCCCGGGGCTGTTCGAATACGTGCTTCTCTATACCTCCGCCACCCTGACAGGGGCCGATCTGATAACGGATGAGAATGCCAATATCGTGTTCAACCCCCTGGGAGGATTTCACCATGCACAGAGGAACATGGCCGAGGGCTTCTGCTACGTGAACGACGCCATCGCCGCAATAGACGCGTTCCTAGCCAAAGGTTACAAGGTCGCCTACATAGACCTGGATGCCCATCACGGAAACGGGGTTCAGGATGCGTATTACAACGATGACAGGGTGCTCACCATCTCACTTCACGAATCTGGGAAGACCCTGTACCCCTGGTCCGGCTTCGAGGACGAGATAGGGGAGGAGATGGGGCAGGGTTTCAATATCAACATTCCCCTGCCTTCGGGCACCGACGATGAGGCCTTCATCATGATATTCGACGACGTGGTAACGAAAGCGGCGATGAGCTTCCGTCCGAACGTCGTTGTGGCCGTTATAGGAGCGGATACTCACAAGAACGACCCCCTCACCCATCTGAACCTCACCAACAACGGCATGATGGATGCCATGAAGCGCATCCGTACATTTTCCACTCATCTTCTCATCCTCGGGGGCGGCGGATACGACGTGAGGGCCACCACCCATGCCTGGTGCAGGATGTGGGCAGCCGCGAACCGGATAGATTCCATGCCGGAGTATCTCACGGTGCTGGGCGGTACCTTCCTGGGCTCCGAGGACCTTCGAGGAGCCGACCTCATCGATATGACCTACCGTCTGACCGGCCCGGAGAAGGATGAGATCATGGGCGAGCTCGAACGCGTAACGAATTTTCATTACGAGAATACCATCCCGAAGATCGAGGCATACGAAAGGATGCGAAGGGAGGGGAACTGAGGTTTAAAGGTCCCTATCCTCCACAATGGAGAAAGTAGGAAAAACTTGGCCTTCTCTTCTCCGGTAATGGACGTTGTCCCGCCTCCCTGTCCTCGATGGTGTCCGATGCATGACGGGTCGTGCTCTCCTACCCCAGTTCGTCAACTATCCTGGGTACGTATTTCGTCCATCCCATGGGCATGATATGTATGCCCTGCGCGTTTTTCTTCAGTTCGCGCAGGAGGTTCACCGAAAGCTCGATGCTCTTCTCGGTGCGGGTCTCCTTTGGGGCATTTGCCAGTTCGGAGATCATCCCGTCCGGCACGTTAACGCCCGGCACGAAGCGGTTCATGTACCGCGCCATCCCCGCGGACTTGAGCATCACGTGACCCACGAGAACCGGGACGTCGAACTCCTTCACGGCGTCCATGAACTCGTCGAACACCTCGACCTCGTATATTGTCTGGGTCTGTATGAACTGAGCCCCGTGCTCCACCTTCTTTCGAAGTTTTGCCAGGTGAAGTCCGGCGGGTTCCGCTCCGGGTGTCGCCACGGCTCCTATGCACATGTCGAGCTTCCCGTCCAGCTCATGCCCCTCCATGTCAAAACCCTCCTTCATACCGTTCGCTACGTGCATAAGGGATACCGAATCGAGGTCGTAGACCGGCTTGGCCTGCGCGTGGTCCCCCATGGAGGTGTGATCGCCCGTGAGCAGAAGGGCGTTGTCTATTCCCAGCGCGGCCGCCCCGAGAAGATCCGATTGAAGCGCTATTCTGTTACGGTCCCTGGCGGTCATCTGAAGGACCGGATTGAAACCCGCCTGCTTGAGTAGACCGCATATCCCGAGCGAGCTCACCCTCATCACAGCCGTTTGATTGTCCGTGACGTTTATGGCATCCACACAGCCCTTCAGCGGCTCCGCCTCCTCGATGCAGATTCCCACGTTGGTGCCCTTGGGCGGGCCGACCTCGCATGTAGTTACGAACTTTCCGGCATCGAACAGCTCCGACAGTTTCATTCCTTCACCTCCTCCTGTGGCAACGGGCAATATTCGCCCGATTCGAATCTGAACACTGCAACGCCATCGGTGACCCTGAGCGTCCTGGGCTTGTTCCATCGCGAGTAATTCTTGGGTTCCCAGTACTTTTCCAGCAGGTCCAGCTTCCCGATGGCCTTGAGCCTATCGTATATGAGCTGCCAACCGCAGTCCCTGTCCTTGTCGACCTCGCACTTGCCGTCCATCGCGCCTCCGCAGGGGCCGTTCAGAAGCTGCTTGGCGCACAGGGTCAGGGAACACAGGCCGCCCGTGTCCTCGATGATACACTCCCCGCAGAGAGAACAGTACTCTCTCACATCCCCCGGTCTCAGCGTCTCCCCTCCGAATATCGTATCACATCCGGGGTGAACGACCTTGCCGGTGGCATCGATGACCGTGTGAACTCCCTGGCCGCAGGCAAGAACCAACAGCGAATCCGCCTCTTCCACGGCCTCCCGGTTGTTCTTCACGAGCTCATTTACGAATCCGAGAGAACAAGTACCGTCCGGAACGTTCGTTCCGGTCACTACCTTCCCGGCCGCTTCCAGTCGTTCCTTCATGTTCCGTACCTCGGGCTCGCCCCCGGACTGGCATTTCCTGGCACAATTTCCACATCCTATTATGAATACCTTCTCCTCGTCCTTCATGAAGTCCAAGATCACTTCCAACCGTTTTTGTATTGTCGCGTGCACGTCCGAACCTCCATAGTGTCTCATACGATAATTATCGACTATTATGCCCGATATCTGGCATGTCCAGTTACGGCGGGTAAGGCTTCGAATTCCTCATCAAAATTGTCCCGATTATATTCGGTTCACTTTTATTGGCATACATTTATAAATCGCGGTTCGTTTCAGTTGCCCGTTGTATAATCGCACTCCAAATAGTATGCAATATTGTACATGATAGACTTTGTACATATGTTCGTCAAATTGAATGGTTCGCTGAAGAAAATACGAAAGCGGAGGAAGGATAATGGCTATGGAACCAGTTCAGGAATATCCCGTTATTTGGCTACAGACGCAGTGCTGCACGGGATGCAGCGTATCGGTTTTGAACGCTATCAGCCCAAGTATAAAGAACGTGCTGGTGGACGAGGTGATCCCCGGGAAGCACGTCAATCTGAGATTTCACGCCACTGTGATGGCGGGATCGGGAGACCTCGTCATAGAGGAGCTGGAGGAGACGTGGCAGAAGAAGAAGGGCGGATATATCTTGGTCGTGGAAGGAGCCATACCAACGGCAAAGGGAGGGATCCACGGATCCATCGGTGAACGGGGTGATGTGCCCGTTTCCATGATGGACCGGGTGGAGGAGCTCGCCCGGGACGCCCTGGCCGTGGTCGCCATCGGCACCTGCGCCGCATTCGGCGGCATCCCCTCCGGGAAACCAAATCCCACGGGAGCCGTGGGTCTTCGTGAGTTCTTCGATACGAAGGGCATAGCAACACCTCTCATCAATTTACCCGGTTGTCCTCCGCATCCGGACTGGTTCGTGGGAACCGTGGCCAGCGTAATGCTCTTCGGCCTTCCCTCCGCCGATGGACTGGACGACAACCTTCGACCCAAGGCATATTACGGTAAGCTCATCCACGAGAACTGCGAGAGACGTGCCTATTTCGACGAGGGCAAGTTCGCAAAGAAGTTCAGCGATGAGGGCTGCATGTACGAGCTTGGATGCAAGGGCCCAGTAACATACGCTGACTGCCCCATAAGGAAGTGGCACGGAGGTCTCAACTGGTGCGTCGGGTGCGGAGCGACATGCATCGGCTGCACCGAGGCAGCCTTCCCGGACATGGTGGCACCGTTCTACGAGAAGCTCACCGACGTGGACGTACCGAACATCGGCGAATGCTGGAAAGAGCTGGAGGAGGTGGTATAGATGGCACGAATAGTGATAGACCCCATCACCCGCATAGAAGGGCATCTGAAGATAGAGGCAACCGTCGAGGACGGCGTCGTGACCCATGCGATGAGCTCAGGGACCATGTTCCGGGGATTCGAGTTGATACTTCAAGGCAGGGACCCCCGGGACGCTCAGAGGATCACACAGCGCATCTGCGGTGTCTGTCCCTCGTCCCACGCAACAGCTTCGACGCTCTGCCTGGATGACGCCTTCGGTATAGCCGACCAGATACCGGACAACGGACGCATCCTGCGCAACCTCATCTTCGCAGCGGACTACGTTTCGGATCATATCCTTCACTTCTACCATCTTGCGGCCCTGGACTACGTGGACGTGGCCCGGGTGGCCGAATATGAGGGGAACGATTCCGCGCTCCTGTCCGTGAAGGATTTCATAAAGAGGGGGGAACTTGGTCCCTTCGTACCTCGCTACGAGGGCGATTATCGCCTTCCTGACGAGGCGAACCTCGGGGCGGTGGCCCATTACGTCCAGGCCCTCGAGATACGGAGAAAGGCCCATGACATGCTGGCCATATTCGGAGGCAAGATGCCCCATAACATGGCCATCGTCCCCGGCGGCGTCACGGAGGTTCCCACGGTCGACAAGATAGCCAGCTTCCTGTGGAGGCTCAACGAGATACGGGATTTCGTGGACAATGTGTACATCCCCGACGTGCTGGCAGTGGCGGGGGCATATTCAGACTACTTCGCCATTGGAACCGGATGCGGCAACCTGCTGTCCTACGGCGTCTTCGATCTGGACGGGACCAGTCCGGATTATTCCAACAGGGAGAGACTGCTACAGCAGGGAACGGTATCCACTGACCTGGTCTACCATCCACTGGATACGGACCAGATCACGGAGGAGGTCAGGCATTCCTGGTACCGCGATTCAACCACGGGACGGCATCCCAGCGTGGGCGACACCGTTCCCGAGGAGGAGAAGCCAGGGGCCTATTCATGGATAAAATCGCCTCGCTATGGCGGCAAGGTATACGAGGTCGGCCCCCTCGCCAGGATGGCCGTCAGTTATGTCAAGGGGAATGCCACCGTCCAGGGTCTCGTCAACAGCGTCTTGGCCAAGTTCGATGCGCCCCCGTCGGTGCTGTTCTCCGTGCTGGGCCGTCATGCGGCAAGGGCCCTGGAGGCCAAGTTGATAGCCGATACCATGCCGGGCTGGCTCCTTCAGCTGAAGCCAGGGGAACCGGTTTACAGGGAATACGAGCTTCCATCCGAGGGCACGGGAATGGGCATCACGGGAGGTGTCCGGGGCGCCCTGGGTCATTGGATCGATATCAAGGACGGAAAGATAGCCAACTATCAGTGCGTCGTTCCAACCACCTGGAACGCATCACCGAGGGACGATCGGGGGCAGCCCGGCCCCATCGAGCAGGCCCTTCTGGGGACCCGCGTCCGGGACGAGAACAATCCCTTCGAGCTGGTGCGAATAGTGCGGTCCTTCGACCCCTGCCTGGCATGTGCAATTCATCTTGTGGACGGAAAGGGAAGGGAACTCGGTGGCTTCCGGGTGCTTTAGGATTACCGTACTGGGCGTGGGCAACATACTGCTCCAGGACGAGGGAGTGGGTGTTCGGGTGGTGGAATACCTCTCCGATCTCCCCCTTCCCGACAACGTTGCACTCCTGGACGGCGGGACGGCGACGCTGCGGCTCGGCTCCGACATATCGGAGACGGACCGCCTCATAGTGGTGGATGCGGTCAGGGGGGGCTCCCCTCCCGGGTCGGTCTACCGGATACACCTCAAGAAAGACGGCGTGAGGACGGGTAACCTCGACCATATAAGGTATGAGGAGAAGAATCCCCGGCTGTCGCTCCATCAACTGGAGCTCCTCGATACGCTCTCCATGCTGGAGCTGACCGGGAAGGGACCCGATGAAATCGTGGTGATCGGCGTGGAGCCCAAGGAGATTCGGTGGAATACCGAGATATCGAGGGAACTAGAGGAAAAGATACCCGAGATAGCCGAGATAGTGCTTGGCGAGATCAACGGATGAGAAGCGATTATTGACGGATGGATGAAGCGGGATCGACCCTTCGGGATCGCGATTCCGCGCACATTGGCAAGCTGGAAACCTCGACTTTCTGTCGAGACCTTTCGAGTAACGATTTGCCGAGTCACGCCTCGGCAAAGCCAAGTGTATCTATGATGCACCAGGACTCGAAAGGACGAAATGTGTCGCAGACACATCAAGGTTTCCACCATTGACAATATTCAACAAGAAGGGGTATGAGAATGTTAGTCTCCGAGCAGAAACCCATGGAGGAGATACTTGCGTATCTCCAAGACGACGAGAACATCTTCCTCCTGGCATGTACGGGATGCGCTGAAGCCTGCGACACCGGCAGCGAGAGGTCGGTAAAGGAGTGCAGGAAGGCCCTCGAGGACGCCGGGAAGAAAGTTACGGGCCAGTGCTTCATCGATTTCCTGTGCGATCGGATGCTCGTAAAGACAAGGCTGATCCCAATTGCGCGCGATGTCATTTCCGCGGACTCCGTACTGGTGTTCTCCTGCGGCATCGGCGTCCAGGCCTCCGCTGCCAGCATAGACCGGCAGTGTCATCCTGCCTGCAACACCATATCGCTGGGCGGTCGTCCCGGGGAATGGAGGGGTGAGGAAAGATGCCTCGAATGCGGCGACTGCCTGCTTCACTATACCGGCGGCATATGTCCCATAGCCAACTGCACCAAGAGCCTGGTCAACGGCCCGTGCGGCGGGACAACTGCGGACGGCAAGTGCGAGGTGGACAGCAAGATAGAATGCGGCTGGTACAGAATATCCGAGCTACTACAGATACTCGGCAGGTCGGGGCTCCTCTTCGAGCTGAAGCCAGCAAAGGACTGGTCAACCACCGGCATGGGATACAAGAGCAGGATACCCCGAGAGGACCTGGTGATCGATGCGCTTCCTGCCAAGGGCGGAGGTGATGCCTGATGGACGGATCGAGATCCGGAGGAAAGCTCGAGAGGATAATGGCCCGGGGAGAGTTCGCCATAACGGGCGAGCTGGGCCCGCCGAAACACTGCGGGATCGAGGGCGTACTGAAAAATATAGGACATCTGAAGCAGGCGGTGGATGCAGCCAACATAACCGACAACCAGACCGCGGTGGTGCGCATCTCCTCGCTGGCAACGGCGGCCATACTCCTCAAGGAGGGGCTGGAGCCGGTTATGCAGATGACGGTGCGGGACCGGAACAGGATCGCCATGCAGAGCGACATCCTGGGCGCCGGGGCCCTGGGCATACCGAACCTTCTGTGCCTTACCGGGGACCACCAGTCCCTGGGGAACCATCCGCAGTCCAAGGGCGTTTACGACCTGGACTCCATGCAGCTGCTGCACATGGTGAAGACCATGCGCGACGACGGCAGGTTCCAGAACGGCGATGAAATAAAGGTACGGCCCGAGTTACACATCGGAGCGGTATGGAGCCCATTCAGCGAACCACTGGCAATGAGAGTGCCCCGCCTTGCGGCCAAGATCGCAGCGGGCGCCGACTTCGTCCAGACCCAGGGCATCTTCGACGTGGACAAGCTCGAGGAGAGGATGAGGGAGGTGCGGGCCCGGGGCCTCCACCACAAGGTCAAGATCATGGCAGGGGTGATCCCCGTCAAGTCCGTGGGGGCGGCACGCTACATGCAGAGGTTCGTGTCCGGCGTGGACGTGCCAGACTGGGTCATCGAGAGGCTCAAGGCGGCCAGCGATACGAAACAGGAAGGGATCAAGATCGCCATCGAGACCCTCGAACGGCTCCAGAAGATAGAAGGGATTGCCGGGGCTCACGTCATGGCGATAATGTGGGAAGAGAAGGTACCCGAGATAGTGGGAGGCGCAGGGCTGCTGCCGAGACCTGTGGCTTAGTTATCTTCTTGTACGGGACAGCCATCTGGACTGACCCTGGCCTGAAGCGGCCCATCAATCAAAAAGAACCGGATTTGGTGTGTAACAGCCAGCGGCTGGTAGCTTCTTACCGCAGTTGAAACAGTGGCTGGAGTTCTCAAGGTTATCCATCTCGCAATTCGAGCATACAGGCATCTTCTTCCGCCTCCCTAAAGTGTCAAATCAGGTGTCCGATCAAATATTTCATCCCTTGGAGAGGAAAACACACAATCGACGGCTTGTACAAAGTGGCTGTGGGCCCGGTGTGACCGCCCGCCCATGGGGTTCCGGGGTCTCGAGAACGAAGAAATCGCTGGGCATGACCTGGGATGGGGGAGAATGGTACAATGGTGGGGGTCACGAACATGGTTTGGAAGGATGTATATTTTTCAATCCACTTATCCAACATATATCCGATGGGAGTTTATATAAGAGTTTCGTTGTTTTTGTTGAAATCTTAAAAGGCCGGCAACTATGATCACGCCACTCCAATTATTCCGTGGTCGGACATTCATATCTTGCTGGAATATGGCAGTGGTGCATCGAATCGGTTGAGCATCTGATCTGCTGCGCTGAAATGAAGCTGTTGAGCGGACCACGCGTACTGATTTCCGACATCTCACAGCACGTCGTCGATGGATCCCAGCAGCTCGTCGAAGTCTTCGTCGTTGTAGGAACCGCCGCCGCCGCCGTTGCCGCGGTTGTGATCGTGGTAACCGCCCGCACCGCCGGAATACCCCCCGCCGCCGCCACCGCCGCCGGTGTAATTGCAGTACACGAACCACGTACCAGCCTTGTGAGGGTGATAGACCGCGGTCTTGTTGTACTGGCCACTGATCTGCATGTTACCGCCGGGATCGGTGACGCTCCATTCACGGGTCCAGGTGTGGTTCTTGTTGCCGTAGGTGTCGTTGGCACCGGCATTGAACGTGAAGGTGTCATCGGCGGTGATGCCGGGATTCTCCTGGTTGATCCACAGCTCCACGGGTTCGTAGGGGGCTCTTGCATACACGTTGATCGTGTCCTCCACCGCCCACTCGTTGCCCGGATCCTTCACCGTGAGCGTGAACGTGTACGTTCCCGTGACGTTCACCTTCGATATGAACCACGGGGTCGGCGACGTCTGGTCATTGAGAGTGATCTGATTCGTCGGATATGTAGCGGAAAGGTTCCAGTCGTAGACGAGCTTGTTCCCGTTGTCATCGCCGTTCGGGCACTCCTCCTCGTCGTAGCTGGCCCGGCCGTCCAGGGTCACGTTGTTCCCCCATACAACGGTCTGATCGCCTCCCGCAGCGGCCATGGGTCTCACGTTGTTAACGTAATAGGTCTCGAAGGGTGTGTAGTCAAGCCTGTCGCTGGCCTTGTCGCCGTTGCCGCCGGGATTGCCCGCGTGGGTGGGGCCGTTTGCAGAGCCCCAGTAGTTATCGGATCCATTCACCTCGGGGGTCCTGTGCACCCAGATGCCGTGGTCGGCGTTCCCGTAGATGTCGTTGTTGTGGATGTGACCGTCCGCCGTGTTCCCGTAGAAGTAAATGCCGTAGGCGTTGGAGGTTATCTTGTTGTTCTCCACCGAGGCCTTGGCCTCGCTCTCGAAGTATATGCCGCGGTTGTTCTCCCGTATGGTGCAGTGCTTGATGGTCAGGTCGCTGATGTCCTTGTCAACGGTGATACCGTAATTGGCGTACTCGACTATGCAGTGCTTCATGACGCTGGGTATGTTGGAGGATGCCCCGGAGTCCCAGTCCTCGTAGAAATAGAGACCGTCCCATTTGCCCTTGGCCGGAGGCGCCATGTTCGTGGTGAACGTAATGGGATCATCCTTCGTTCCCACGGCCGAGAGACCCGCGCCCCCCGCATTGTACCGTCCGATCTTGATATTATAGCCCAGAGCAAGGGCTTTCACCGTCACACCAGGTTCGATGGTCAGTATCCTGTTGTTCTCCACGGTAACGTCCCCGGACAGAACGTACGGGCTCTCCGACAGCGGCCAGGTGGCCGAATCCTTCATATATCCTTCAAGGGAGATGTGATCATAATCGTTGTTCGCCACGGTATCGGAGCTCAGATCGGGTATGTGAGCGGTGCACTTGATGGGATACTTGTTATCCGAGAAGTTGCTGTTGGTAATGGCGGGATCGGAGTTCCCTTCGAATTTGATTCCATATTTATTTTTCTGTACGAGATTGTTGTCGAAGACCGCGGGGGAGGAGTCGCTGCATTCAACGCCCGTGGTTGCATATTCGATGACGCAGTGCTGCAGCTTGTTGTTGTCGTCGTAACCGGCGCTGGAGGGGTCTAAAAGGATCCTGCCCCAATCCTCCCTTGCCGGATTCTTCCTGTTGGATGTGAAGTTTATCTTGCTGTTTGCCTCTCCGAGGGCGGTGAGCTTGCCGTAAACGAGAAGGTCGTAGGCGGAATTGTCGAATTTCAACGTCGTCCCCGCCTCTATGGTCACGAGATACGGCGATTCGATGGTCACATCTCCGATGACCACGTAGGGACTCAGGGAGGAGTACCAGGTATTGTCCGCCTTGATGTTACCGGTCAGACACACATCATAGGGAACGAAGCGGCTCTCGCCGGCGCTCCAAATCGAATTGTTCACGATGGTGTTGCCGTTGTCCTGGGGCACTATGCTGCATACGAGGCCGTAATTATTATCCCGGATGAGGTTGCTGTTCAGCGTGAAGCCAGTGGAGGTATATTTCAGGTACAATCCGTATGTATTGTTCGATATGTTGCAATTTACGATCGTTGGAGCACTGTTCAGGTTCTCCCCCCATACTCCGTGGGTGTTGTAAGTGATATTGCACTTCGATATCGTGTTCTCCCCCTCGTTGAACTGCAGCCCTTCCTTTGAATATCTCACCGTGCAGTACTCGAGCTTGTTGTTGTTGCTGTTGTGGAGGTCGTAGAAGTATAGCTGCTCCCAGTCGGACTTGGCTGGCGTGGTAAGCCCGCCGTCGCGGTTGGAATCGCCCCCGACCGAATCGTCCTTGACGGATGTGAACACGATGCCCTTGTCGGCCGTGCCCACTGCCCACAGGTCGCCTCCTCCCGCATTGTAACGTCCGACCGAAAGCATTTTCCCCGCGAAGGCCTTCACGACGACGCCCGGCTCGATGGTCAGTTTCTTGCCGCTCTGGATGTAGGTATTGTCCCGAAGAAGGTACGGGCTCTCCGCTTCCGGCCAGGTGCAGTCCACCTGGATGTTCCCGGCTATGGTTATGTTGTCGTAGCTGTTCCCGGTGAGATGTGATGTCGCGAGGGATGGAACGTGGGCCGAACAGTCCAGGGGATAAGTGTTCCTGGTGAAGTTGTTGTAGGAGAATGTGACCGGGTCCGAATCCCCTTCCATCCTGATGCCGTAGGTGTTGTTCTCGAACTCGTTGTGGTCCATGAGGTTGGGGGATGAATCGGTCAGGTATAGGGCCTCGTCGCCATATTCGAACCTGCAGTACTGGAGCTTGTTATGATCGTCATAGACCGGATCCGATGGGTCCAGGCGAATGTTGTTCCAGTCACCCTTCGCCGGATTGACTCGGTTCGATGTGAAGTTGATCATGTTACCCGGCTCTCCGATGGCCGTCAACTTCCCGGCAACGTATATATCCCACTGAGAATTGTCGAACTTCAGGGTGGTTCCCGCCTCTATGGTGAGCTTGTGCGGAGCCTCCACGCCGATATCCCCTATCACTATGTATGGGCTCAATGACGAATGCCACGTGTTATCACCCTTAATGGAACCCTTCAGGCAGACGTCGTAGGGTATGAACCTGCTCTCCCCCGCATTCCAGACGGAGTTGTTCACGATGGTGTTGCCGCTCACGGCGGGGGCCATGCTGGCCACGATCCCGTAACCGTTATCCCTTATCAGATTATCATTCAGTGTGAACGAACCGGACGTGTATTCCAGGTAAACGCCATAGGTGTTGTTGGTGATGTTGCAGTTGGATATTGTAGGGCTGCTCGCTAGGTTCTTACCGTATATCCCATATGTATTATCAGTTACATTGCACCGGGAGATGGGAACCGAACTCTCTGCGAATTCTATCCCCTCGGAAGCATATCTTATGATGCAGTGTTCCATCCGGTTGACATTGTCGTTGTTCACGTCGTAGAAATATATATGGTCCCAGTCACCCTTTGCGGGGTCCGAATTTCCCCCATCCCCGTTGAGGTCCCCTCCCGCCTCGTCATCCTTGAATGAGGTGAATATGATGGGCTTGTCCACGGTACCCACGGCATCCAGATCCCCCGCACCGTTCAGGTATCTTCCGATGCTGAGCTTGTAATTACCGTTGAACTTCACGATGACACCCGGTTCGATGGTGAGCTTGGCTCCGTTGTATACGTAGACAGAGGCGTTCAGCACGTACGGGCTGTCAGCCTCGGTCCAGGTGGTTCCGCTGTTTATATACCATGTATCATTGACGTAGGTTGGTCCCGCACCGGCAAACATATCCTCCTCGGCCACCATAAGAAGCCCGAGCAATCCCCCCGCCACGAGGAACCATATTATCATTAGAGAAACAAGTCTGCTGCCGGTTTCCCGGAATCTACTATCATTTATTAGATTCATCGCACTCACTTCCCGCAAATATG
>CAYRFL010000039.1:8732-36426 GCA_964423515.1 uncultured archaeon | reverse complement strand
CGCGTGTTATGCGAGGGCGAAGCCCCGAGCATTGGGGGAGGGCGGAGTCCTCCCACAAGCGCAGAGTTCGAAATATGACCTTTGTATTTGTTCTTTTAATAATCATCATTCACTTTCTTCATCTTTTTCTTTCTTATCTTCAATTCCACCCAATTCATCTCCTAATAGTCTTCCTTTAATATCTTTTTCACGGTTCATATTTTGTATATTCCTCATGAAAACTAATATGGCGACGATTAACAACACACCCATTAGTATTATTATAATATAAGTCCACCACGAAACATCAATTTCTTCGCGTTCCTCGATTCCAATATTAAAAGGCTCATCTGGATGGTCGTCCTTATCGTTTGGTATCCCATCCCCGTCCCTATCGAGATCAAGTGTATCCGTTATGCCGTCCCCGTCAATATCCGGCGGTACCGATAAATTATTTCGTAGGTTTGAGCCTACTTGTGTTTCGATTGTGTTGTTCCAGCCGTCTCCGTCAAGGTCGAAAGGAGTCGAGAGAGGATTGAAAGGGTCGGAGCCGGATGCATTCTCGTAAGTATCGTTAAAACCGTCGTCGTCAGCATCGAAATCGTGTTCAGGTGGATCAGTAATGCTGTCCCAAAGGCTGCTATCGTATGGAAATGCATCGTCTGTATTGTTCACTCCGTCGCCGTCCAAATCGGGATCGAGTAAGTCGGGGATGGTGTCGTTGTCTAGGTCAGAGGGAATGGAGAGGGTGTCGAAAGAATCGGTTCCTACCTTGACCTCGATAGTATTGTTCCATCCATCTCCATCGATATCATCATCCAAAGCATCCGGTATCCCGTCGTCGTCAAGGTCTTCTGGAAATGACGTATTATCGTGTGCGTCAGTACCAACATCTATTTCGATTGTGTTGTTCCAGCCGTCACCATCAATGTCATTATCCAAGGCATCGGGAATTCCATCAATATCTATATCACTCGGATAATCATCCGGATTCTTCCAGTCTGTTCCAGTGTAGTTCTCGATGGAATTGTTCCACCCGTCCCCATCGAAATCAGTTGGATATGTTACCTTACTTCCTATCTGATTCTCCTCGGATTGTATCGGAAGGATCACTACGGATATGTTGTCGGAACCACTATTTCTTTCAGCATCATAGACCGTGAGGTAAACCGTGTAGTTGCTAGCAAACCCAAATGTCCAATTAAGAACACGACCATATATATAATCGGGACCACGGGAGTTATTGTCAATTAACCAACTGTACTCCACGATCCCTACGTTGTCCGTACTGTTACTGGCGTCGAATGTAACGGTCTCGTTCATATATGCAACGATATCCTCACCTGCATCGGCTATAGGGAGATCCACATCCTTTACTCGACCGAGAGTGAAATCGTTATCTGTATTTCCCGCAGCATCCGATACATTTACGATAAACCGATACTTTCCAACATCATCGAGGATACATTCAAATGATTCATTATGGGAAACAATTGAATCCGGTCTATTTCCATACCACTCGATACATTCCATAGTCCAGGTATAATTCACTACCCCGACATTATCTTGACACCACCACTCTCCGTCAACATCTGGATTGGGGAACTTGTAACTGAATGTTTCATGTTGATCTATTGACCAATCCGTGAAACCGAACTGTACAATTGGTGGAGTGATATCCCGGACAGTAACATTGATCCAGTCCTCGTTTGAATTATTTCCAATATCCATGACTTTGACTAAAAATTTGTATGTATCAGGTTCATTCACAACAACCTCAACCGATTCTCCGTACCATGTACCGATACATTCTGGTATCGCTCGACCACTATCCTCGCCAACTATCGTCCATCCGGTCCATGTGAAATTCACGATTCCAATATCGTCAGTGCTATTGCTCCCGTCTAGTATAAAGATCGTATCCTCGTTCACGATCATGTTCTCGCCAGCGTCAGCGACTGGAGGTTCGGTGTCGTTCATGAGGATATTTCGGGTGTTCAATTGCTTTTGTGAAAAACATTCGACGTTCCCTACCTCTATCAAATGCTCGCCGCCTTGGATGATTATTCCTACAAATCCCAGCATCGAGCACATTATCAGCACGAATATCAGAATCGAAACCTTTACCTTGAGAGTTGCCATGGCAATGTCACCTTATCAGTAGATACTCTCGCAGTCAATATATAACAGTTATAGAACAAAGGTCGAACACAAGTAGAACGATTTTCGAATAATAATAATAATTTCAGGTCGAACAATATATTAATTTCTCTTTGAATGATGATTTTTCTCCCAAGGTAATGTCCCATATTTCGTATAACCCACCGGCCATCGGCATTCCTTCGCTCATCCTCGCCTCATCCGGCAATCAGTTGACCACTCCCCGCCATCATGACCCAAACGTTTAAGTATCCACGCCGGTATCAAATCGCCGTGGAAATAGGCAAGATTCACAAGATAGCAGCGGTGGCCGTCGTCCTTCTGGTAATCTCCGGTTTCCTGGCTTACTACACCTTCGGGCGAAGCGAGACTCCAACCGTGTACCTGGTGGGCTTCGACTGCGACGAGGCGTACGTCGACATGGAGGCCCTCACTGGCATCGGTCCCCGGGTTCCAGGTACCAGCAAAGCCCTCGAGGGCGCGAGATACGTTGAGACCCGTTTTAACGAGGCGGGCCTTTCGGGCGTTCACATCGAGGAGCATTCCATCACCACCTTCGAGGTGAACAGCGCCTTCCTGTCCCTTGTGGTGTACGGCCTCCGGAACGGCGGTACCACGAATTACGTGCATGTACGGGATTTCGTTCTCTATCAGTATTCCGGCTCCACCAACGGCGAGGTCACCTATGACATTGTGGACGTGGGCGACGGCAGCGAGGAGGCCTTATCATCCGTTGACGTACGGGGAAAGGCCGTTATAACAACACAGCAGGCGCTGCCCAGGGCCGCCGAGCACGGGGCAAGGGCCGTCATCGTACAGAATTTGCGCTCCGGCAGGGATATGGGATACCCGCCATACTCGGGCGGCCTTTACGGCGGCGACGAGAACGGCGACAGCATCCCGTACCCCGATGCCAATCCCGGCGCCGTCATACCCACTTGCTCCGTCTCAAAAGCGGTGGGCGACGAGATAAAGGAGGCCGTCGCCAGCGCCAGGACCATCCCGATACTGGGGAGGAGCACGGTACAGGTCAGAATGAACTTCGATACCACCATCGCCAAGAACAACATATACAACGTGGTGGGGGATGTGCCCGGTGAGGACTGGAAAGGACCCGGCGGTGATGATACCGGGAATGGGGATGAAGGAGAAGGCAGCGACGGAAGCGGCGGTGGCAGCGATAGTGGTAGCGGGGGCATCGTCTACATCGTGGCCCATCGGGATACGACCTACATCAATTCCGGGGCTGTGGACAACACCGTGGGGACCGTCACAATCATGGAAATGGCCCGACAGCTTGCGGATTACGACGTCAGGAGGACCATACGCTTCATATCCGTGGATGCCGAGGAGAAGGGCCTCCTGGGGGCCACCGAATACGTGAAGTCCCACGAGGACGAGGTGAAGGAGCGGGGCATCATCTGCATCAATTTCGACATGAACGACGTCAACCTGGACCGTGTGGATACACTGGAAACGAGCATATCCAATGCCGAATACAGAGCCAGGTTGGAGGTATTCCGGGATCGGCTCTTCGACTCGGATCCCGACCTGGCCGACAAGTATAATATCAACATATCCGACGGCGGAGGAGGTCCCGACGCGGCCCCGTTCATGAAAAGAGAGATCGACGGCGCATTCGCCATGGGAGAGTGGGGCTCGTCCTGGGAGTATCACACACAGTATGACACCATAGAGCACGTGAACAGGGAATCCTGGCAGCTCGGCGGGATTATATTTGGTACGCTGGCAGTGGAGATAGCGGGATTGAGGTGATGGTTGGAAATTCAATAAATTTGGTGCGGGCGAGTAAAAAATCAGTCTACAAACTCTCTTTGGGTAAAAGGGTCTGGTAGCCGGGGGGAGGGAAAGGGGCGGTGTAGGCGCATACAGGCCCTTTTACAAAATAATAATATGGATAACAAGAATGGGCCACCTGGCCCCATGGGGGGCACGCCCCCCATCATCTTCATTATATTGCTGTTGATTTTCATTAATTTTAAGGGGCGGGCTCGCATGCGCCTATCCCTCCCCTCCCCTGTGCCCCGGCTATCGAGCCCGCTTTACCTTTGGTAAAAGGTTATGTGGAATTCCATCCTCTGGGTGATAAAACATAGCTACTAAACGTACGATCCCGAAGGAATACTCCCGATCTCCCCTTCCTCAACTGCCCCCTCGAACTGATTTATCGCCTATTCCTCCCAATCGTCATCCTCCCACCTCTCTTCCCAGTCCTCTCCCTCCCAGTCGTCATCGTAATCGATATCCTGGAACTCCTCGCTGCCCTCTCCGCCGTACATTCTCCTCTCCCCTCCGCTTCTCTTTCCCCTTCCTCTCCGGCCGCCCATTTTCCTTCCGATGGCCGCTATCCGGTCCTCCATGTCGTCAAGATCGTCCTCCGCCCTCCCTATCCTTCTCTCGAGGCTTCCGGCCATGCGCCCGAACTCGGCCCTGCCGATAATACCGTCCTCAAGGTCCCAGTCCAGCTGCTCCAGCTTGCCGTTGAGCCGGTCTATTCTGCCCAGCAGCTTCTCTCGCTCCCCCTCCAGTTCCACAAGGTCCAGCGCGCCGCCCCTTGCCCCGGTTCGGTCGCTCTCTCCATACTCGTCGTCATGATAGCCCCCCTCTCCATCTTCGTGCTCATAACGCTTCCCCTCGCCAAGCCAATCCTCATCCTCAACCTCATCCTCCACCTCATCCTCCACCTCATCCTTTCCCATCCGTTTCTTGAACACCAGGAAGAAGACGATAACCGCCAGGATGCCGATCCCTACCAGTATCAGCAATATCATGACAACCGGCCCCTTGCCCTTCATCACACCATCCCATCCTCCCTCGTTCGTCCCGTCCCCCTCACCATCGTTCACCTTTATCTCCAGTTGATCCTCGTTCCAGTTCCCTCCAACGTCCGTCACCCTGAGCGTGATATTGTACGTACCCGCCTCGGAAACGACGTGATCCACCACCCTGCCGTGAAGCGCCCTCGTTCCGGAAGGTCCCGTGATGGTCCAGGTGTAGTTCGCAATGCCGTGGTCGTCGCTGCTTTCACCGCCGTTCAGCGTTATCGTGTCCCCTTTGTCGGCCTCCATGTCCTGCCCCGCCACCGCTTTCGGGTCCTTCGTGTCCGCCGCCGTCACCACCACCGTATCGAGTCCCACGTTGCTCGCACCGTCGAGGATCCTGAGGGTGATGATGTAGCTCCCTGTTTCCTCGAAACGGAACTCCGCGATGGGGCCGTAGAGTGTCACATCCGTTCCTCCGTAGGCAAAGCTCCAGCTGTAGTTACCGATCACCCCGTTATCGCTGCTGCCCGTGCCGTTCAGCGTTACCGGCTCACCCAGGTCCACGGTTCGGTCCTTTCCCGCCACCGCCACGGGGGGCGTTGCGTCCCGTACGGTGATGATAACCTCATCGGAGTGATAGTTCCCCGCCGCATCAGAGACGTTGAGCCGCACAGTGTGATCCCCGGGAACCATGAAAACGTAACTGGCATTGGCACCGTAAAGCTTCACGGGACTCCCGCCATGCGCAAAATGCCATGTGTAATTGACAATGCCCACGTTGTCGGTGCTTCCCTGGGCATCGAGAAGTGTCGTCCTTCCGCTGTCCACCGATCTATCCGCCCCGGCAATGGCCATGGGCGGGGTTATGTCTCGTACTGTTAAATTCAGCTGGTCCCCGGCATGATTGCCGCCCCAGTCCGTCACATCCAGGGTCACGTAGTATTCCCCGGCAAGGTGGAAAAGGAAGGAGACCGCGGGTCCGTACAGTACCACCGGCGATCCGTTGTAGGCAAAGCTCCACGTGTAATTGAGGATATCCACGTCGTCATGGGAGCCGCTGCCGTTGAACTGTGCCTCCTGATGCTGGTCGATGGTCAGATCGCCACCCGCCATGCAGACGGGGGGAGTGACGTCACGGACCGATACGTTCAGAAGTGCATTTCCGTGGTTGGAGGACGCGTCCCGTACCGTATAATGGATGCCGTACAGTCCCGCCGCCCGGAACGTGTAGCTGACGTTATCCCCAAATAGGTGCTCCTCGGCGTTCCCGGGCAGAACGACCAGCCAGCTGTGATTCGCAATAACGCCGCCCTCGGGATCATGGCTCGCGCTTCCGTCGAGATAGAGGGAGCGCCCCGCATCCACGGTGATATTCCCCGTTAGGGTGAGAACGGGTACGGGAGGCGTAACGTCCAGCACCTCCACGAACAGAGAATCGGTATCGCTATTTCCCCCGATGTCGGTGACGTTCAAGCTCACGGTGTAGTTTCCCGGCACCTCGAACGAATGAAGGGGGGTCATCCCGTACAGGTATACCTTTCCCTGCGGCCCGCTGTATTCCCACGTATAGTTGGCTATGGCCAAGTTGTCGGCGGAGCCGCTTCCGTTCAGGCGATACGGCACGTCCTCGTCAATAACCACCGAATCCCCCGCATCCGCCAGAGGACCTATATCGTCCTGTGCCACAACCGTCAGCGTTCTTGCCGCCACCGTGTTGTTGGGCACTCCTTCCATGAAGGCGCAAACGCCGAAGGAACCCACGTCCATGGTGGTATTGGTGGAATCCCAGTCGGAAGGAGCCGTTATGTCAACGGCGAATCGGCCCGACGGGTCCGTCGTCACCGTCTGGACATCCCCCGTATGTGACAGCTCCACCTTGACGCTGCTCGAGGGATTCTGCGGGAAAAAACCGGATACACGCGTCGATCCTCCGGGTAGGTTCATGCACGGCTCCAGTTCGATGGAGTTATCGCCCGCCTTGATGTTGTAATCCTTCAGCTCCCGCACGCTGTCCATGGCCTCCGAGCCATTCATCGTACTGGTTAGTTTTTCCATCGCGTGATTCTTGACGTCGGGGCAATACCACCTAAGCAGTTCCTCGCCTCCCGTATGTGAGTCGCCCTCGAGGAAATACGTATCGAAGGTTCCCGCCTGCACGTCCAGATCGACCCCGGCGGACCCGTTTATTGTGTAGTTGTTGGGTCCGGTATTGTCCTGATGAGTGGAGTAATCCTGCATGTCCGGTATGACAACGTTCAGGATCCGTCTCTGGGAGGAGTTGTACCAGAACATATCGCCGTTCACCGCGGGAAAGTCCACCTCCTCCACCGGTGACAGGTCCCATACCATGAACTCGAACAGGGCGACAGGGGCCAGCCAGAAGGGGCCGAGCTGGACGTGTATATGACCGTCATACACGGTCTCCTCGTACAGCACGGACAGATCGCTTGCCCGGACCACGCGGTACCCTTCCACAGAACCCTTGACATCGGGATCCGGTCCTCCCGAGTCCTTGCCGTCGAAATTGATGGTGTTGCCCTCCATCTGGGCCTTGCCGTTTGCATCGCCGGTTATGGTGAGATTGTAGGAGAGATAGGATGTGCCGTTCTTGTCGTAATGCGATATCTCGCTAACCGTGTACGTGATATTCGACCAGAGGGCAAAGTAATCGCCTACGCCCAGCCTTGCGTATATGGTCTGGTAATATGTCCACCAATCCCCGATATGCCAGCTGGGAACGTCTATCTCTGCGTCCCTTGCCTCGGGTAATGGGTAAAACGGACGGCTTCCCCTAACGTGGGAACCGTATCCCGTCCCGTCGCCACCTGCTTTTGAAGCGGTGGGCGAGCAAGGACCCGATGTGATATCCACTGCGATCCTGAACTGGACGAACAACATCGCGAAACATAGCATGATGGTGAAGAAAACTCTCACTTTCATAGTGACCACGCCTCCGGTTTCAAGCTTCATTCCGGTCAGACCCACGGCAAGAACGTACCGGGAGCCCGAATACGGCATAATAACGACGTTCACGCTATTTAGTTTTCGGGTTTAAAATCGTTAACCCTGGGCGCCTCCGTCATTACTTGATCCGTATCGATCGATACCATTCCTATCCTGTTTTCGTATAGAGCGACCAAATCCGTTATATAGACCATTCATATTCGAAATATTCAATGGAAATAAGGGCCGACCTACACATCCATTCCAGGTTCGCAAGCTCCACGTCGTCAGCCTCGACTCTCGATAATTTCACCCGGGCGGCCAGGAGAAAGGGATTGGAGCTCATTGGCTCGGGTGATTGTCTACATCCTTCCGTTCTTGGGGAGTTGAAGGGCCTTCTGTTCGATGAGGGGATAGCCAACAAGGATGGCATATACATCGTCCTCCAGTGCGAGGTGGAGGATTTCAACGGCGGACATCACCTTCTGTTCTTTCCCAATCTATCGAAGGTCGAGGAGTTCGCGGAGGCAGCGAGTAAATACTCACTGGACATACTGACCGAGGGGCGTCCCACCATCACGTTGTTCGGAAACGAGATTGCGGAGATGGCAATGGAGAGCGAGGCTCTCATGGGCCCCGCCCATTACTTCACGCCCTACAAGGGCATTCTGTCGCTCTACGGCGGCATGGAGCCGTGCTACCGGGAATACGCGGACCGGATCGGTTTTATCGAGCTGGGCCTGTCGGCGGATGGTGATATGGCCAATCCCATCTCGGAGCTGCAGGGTCGTGTATTTCTGACCAACAGCGACGCGCACAGCCCGTCCGAGAGGCGTTTCGGCAGGGAGTTCAATCATATGCTCCTTGAGGATATGACATTCCCTTGCTTTGCCGAAGCGATAACGAACAGGGAAGGCCAGATCAGCGCCGGAGCCAACCGGGTGAAAGCCAATTTCGGTCTTCCGCCCCAGGAAGGTAGATATCATCTGACAGGATGCTCCGGATGCCATGAGAGGTACGAATGGAAGGAGGCCAGGGAAAGGCGGATGAGATGCCACTGCGGTGGGATCATCAAGAGGGGCGTACTTGATCTTGCAGCCCGGCATCATGACCTTTCCGCCGAAGCACTGCCGCCAAGGCCGCCATACCGCTATATCGTCCCGCTCACGGACATTATTGCAGAGGTCTTCGGTGTATCGGTCCGATCGAAGAATGCCGGCGATATCTATGCAAAGATAATCGAAGTGACCGGTGACGAGCTGTCCCTGTTCGTGGATGATGATGTGGTGGAGGCGATCAGAAATGATTTCCCGGATGTCGCGCGGGCGGTGGAGGCCCTGGAGCGGAGGGAGTTCGAGGCAGAGCCGGGAGGCGGAGGGGAGTACGGAAAGATCGTGCTCCTGCCTGGACGAGTGGAACCACCATCGAAAGGCGACGGAAAACAGCCCGGAAATGGTGATAATGGTTCGGGCAACGGTAATGCAAAGGGCAATGATGTCAAGGGTAATGACGGAAAAGAGGAAGGACGTCCAAAAACCCTGTTCGATTTTTAGATAAAGCTGAAGCGAGAGTGACCCCGATGAGAGATCTAAAGCGGAATAAGGCCATGGAAGTGCTTCGACTTCTGGATTCCCTCTATCCCGACGTGGTGGTGGGATTCGACTTCCGCACACCCTTCAAGAGCCTTGTAACCACAATGCTTTCGGCCCAGACCACCGACAGGCAGACGGGCCCGGTGGCGGAGAACCTCTTCGAGTTCTATCCCACGGCCGAGACCATGTCCGAAGCCCCTGTGGAACTACTGGAGGAAAAGATACGCGCAGTGGGACTGTACCGTACCAAGGCCAGGAACATTAGAAAGACCGCCAGGATGATCCTGGATAGGTACGGCGGGAAGGTGCCCGATACCATGGAGGGGCTTCTGACCCTGCCTGGAGTTGGTAGAAAGACGGCCAATATCGTACTGTCCAGCGCCTTTGGAAAGAACGAGGGGATCGCGGTGGACACGCACGTTTACAGGATATCGAGAAGGATCGGTCTTGCGGTGAGCAAGGACAGAGATAAAGTGGAGCTTGAGCTGGTGGCATTGTATCCCCGGGAGAAATATCTGCGGGTGAACCATCTTCTCATTCATCACGGAAGGGTGGTATGCAATGCGAGGCGGCCCCGATGCGCGGAGTGTGTCATATCTCATCTGTGCGATAACTTTGAGAATGATAATGAGGGATAATTTTGTTCTGGGATATATAGAATTGACCGTTCTTATGAGCCTGGCCACACGTGGTAGACCGAAAGTTGGACCTACAGAAAATATCGTTAGATATCCCCTCTTCAACATGAGGGCCTGCGACGTAAGAAACGCAGGCCCGATACCAAAAAATCATATGAATTCTTGGAAGTGGCCGTCGGCCACATGGCCGGCCCAGGCCGACCAGGGGGGGCCTATCACCCCCCTTCCATCACCTAAATATGGTATCTTTTCAGTATTCGGTATCGGGCCGATGCACGCCCTGTACGGGCCATCGGCCCTCTTACCTGTTGGCGAACGGTTGTATCGTCATGATGGTGCGACTACCTTTCCGTTACCGTTATGCTTTTACTGCAAAACCATTAAAACGTTATCCATCGTTCCGGGTCTGGCAACCAGAATATGTTCACGGCAGGTAATCCACCATGGAAGAGAGCGAAAACGGAACTGTCAAGGAGCCCGTTGATAGAGCTCGCCGACCCACAACTCTCAAGCGCGAGCTGAGAAGCGCCGGCGTGATGGCCCTCATCTTCATCATCACAATACTGGCCGCACTCTTTCTGTCACCCCTCTACGAGGAGAAGGGAATGAAGGCCTTCCAGAACGAGGACGCGGTCGTCAATCCCCTTCTGTACATTGTTTTCATCATCGCCTTTACCGCCATCGTCCTATACGTCGTCAAGAAGGGCAAGAAGAATCTCATCAAGTGGTTCTTCCTCGGTGCGATACTGATGACCATAACATACGTCTTCGCGCCACTGCTGGATGCCGCCGTGTACGGCTACGGGGAGAAATGGAATAAAATATTCCCGGAAGACGAGATCCTCTATTTCGATGCAGACCGGATCGACGGAGAGAACCTCTACTGCTACCTGGACCGTTCCGACACCGTTCATGCCAGCACTTCTTCAGGACGCTCCGGCCTCCTTGAGCTGCCGCCGGGGATGAATATCACATCTTTAAGGCTGCATTCATGTTCCTCCGTGGGAGAGACCGGTCTCATCCTCGTGGAGTTGAACGGCGGAACCGCCGGGCTGCTGACCATCGATATGACCGAGACAGATATCCGGCTCTCCAGCCTGTCCAGCCACCCTGGTGATAATGCCGGTTCGCTTCTCACTCACAAGTGCAAGGAAGAGCCAAACTGGATCGCTGCCAGCGTTCAACTACTGGAAGGAATGTTCCGATTGAACGTTTCGGACTATAATATAACGACGGATGACAACGGTTCCATCGTTAGCGAGCCGACATTCGAGAACAGCGCCAACCTATCCGAGTTGATCGCGGATGATCCTATTCTGTCCGTGGATGTCATCCCCGCGGGAGAGGTTGCGAACCAGGTGGCCGTTTCAACAGCGGATGAGCTTCTCCTTTTCGATTCCCGCACCCTGAACCTGACCCAACGAATATCTGCCCCCGGGGTCCGGGCGGTCCATCACATCGGGGACGAGGGGGATTGCGATCATGACGAGAAGAAAAAGGGGAACGGAGGGGGCTCGGGAGAGGGTTGTGGGGAGGGAAAGGGAGCGGGAAAGGAAAAATGCGAGGACGGGAACTGCGGAGAGGGGAAGAATGGTCGAATACTGATATCCACCGATAATACCATCGAACTGTTCGGGGTGAAAGACGGGAACTGGTCCGAGATGGCCGAGAGCAAGATAGGAGAAGGTATAGACGATATCGACGTAGGATCGATGAACGGTAAGGGAGCAGTGTTCGTGCTATCGGACGGCTATGTCCACGTGTTCCGGGCAGACGATGGTCTGGGGAAACTGGGTTTTACCGAGGAGAAACGGGCCGATGCTCGGTTTGTGGAGACGGCGGATGCCGACGGGGACGGTAACGTCGAGATATACGTTCTCGGGAGTACTGGGATGAAGTGGCTGGAGGTGGAGCCGCCTGGCATGTACCTATGGGTTTGGCTCGTCGCAGCAATCGCCGGCATCGTCCTGGTGCTGCTCATCCGGTACTACCCCGAATGGTACGTGGTGGATACCGCGGGCATCGTGGTTGCGGTGGGTGCAATGGCCCTTATAGGCATTTCCCTAGCGATCCTGCCCGTACTGGTGCTGCTGGTATGTCTTGCAGTATACGACGCCATATCGGTCTACAAGACTAAGCACATGATATCCCTTGCGGACAACGTCATGGACATGAGACTTCCCGTGCTCCTGGTCATACCCAAGGAGCGAGAATATTCCTTCAGGCGTCAGAAGAAGCTAAAGGAGCAGCTCGATACGGGCGAGAAACGGGCTGCCATGTTCATGGGGCTGGGCGACGTTATTATACCCGGTCTTCTGGCGGTGTCGGCATACACGTATCTGCCGGGTGGGACACTGGGAGGTATCGAAAAGCCGCTTCTGGTGGCACTGTGCACGATAGCTGGCGGCATACTGGGATTCTGCGTGCTCATGAGATACGTTATGCGCGGGAATCCGCAGGCCGGGCTGCCGCTCCTGAACGGGGGCACGATACTGGGCTACCTGATAAGTTATCTTCTGGTTTACCAGGACCTCGGTTTCGGGCTGACATTCGATCTGATATAGGTATTGATCGTATCGTTTTTTCCCTATCTGAATGGTTGTTACCCCATACGACCTTTCCGACACAATTAGCGCGGGCTCGGTAGCGGGGGAGGGGAGTTGGGGCGGAGTACGCGAATACGAGCCAGCAACTATAAATAATGATTAAAGAGAAGCGGCCATGGGCCGCATGGGTCGGCGAGCCGACCCCGCAGATTATCTTGTCTTCTGTAGAACTCTCGCGAGGTCCCGTATGGCTTACACCAGGCCCTCGATACGATAAAATTCAATGGTCGTGCCGAGTTTCCCAGAATGCCTTTGTCCAGTCGCTATGCTGCCTTTGATCCCTCTTTTCACCGCATAACTTATTACCTCCATGGCCGATATAACTCCGTGTCGATCAATGCCGATATGCGGAGCCCCCTGCCATGATAACGAGTCACTCGATACACTTCCGGGATGCCAAACGCATGGCGGATGTCCCTTCTTCCAGCATTCATCTTGTGACCACATCGCCGCCGTATCCCATGGTCGAGATGTGGGACGATATCTTTTCGGCGGCGGATCCCCGCATACGATCCGCTCTGGACTCGGGCGACGGCGTGCTTGCCTCCGAGCTTATGAACCTGCTTCTGGATCGCGTTTGGACAGAGGTGGAGCGGGTGCTGGTACCGGGGGGCATCGTCTGCATCAACGTGGGCGACGCCACGCGAAAGCTGGGGGATTCATTTCATCTGTATGCGAACCACGCGAGGATAACCAATGCATTCCTCGGGCTGGGTTTACATGCCCTGCCGCATATCCTTTGGCGGAAGCAGACCAACAAACCGAACAAGTTCCTGGGGTCGGGGATGCTGCCGCCCAACGCCTACGTCACGCTGGAGCACGAGTTCATACTTGTATTCCGCAAGGGCGGGCTTCGGAAGTTCACCGAGACGGAAAGGCAGAAAAGGCAGAAGAGCGCCTACTTCTGGGAGGAGCGTAACTGCTGGTACTCGGACGTCTGGACCGATCTCAAGGGCGTGGCGCAGGACCTCCATGAAAATGAATCGAGGGAGCGGTCGGCTGCGTTTCCATTCGAACTGCCGTACCGACTCGTATCGATGTTCTCGATACAGGGAGATACCGTGCTGGACCCTTTCCTGGGCACGGGGACGACCACGCTGGCGGCGATGCATACGGGGAGAAATTCCGTCGGTTACGAACAGGATGACGGTTTCCGGGAGATGATAGGAGTGCGGATAGGGGGGCTGGCGGAGACCTCGGGGGAGATGGTGCGTGCGAGAATAGCGCGGCACAAGGAGTTCGTGGCGGAGAGGGAAAGGAAGAAGGGGGGACTGAAGCACACCTCCGCGAGATACGGTTTCCCCGTGATGACGGTACAGGAGAGGGACATGGTGATACCGGCCGTTCGTGAGATCGTGTTCGATGAGGATGCCGGTGAATACCGGGTGGAATGCGGGGGAGCGGAGAACTGTACCCTGTAGCATTCCATTTCCCGTCCTTGCTTCGTGTAAATACAAGGGCTCATTGACACCTTTTTGCTCTTTTTAGTAATAAAACATATAAATAATAGCAACCATTGTAATAATAGTGATAACATGTCGGGCTCAACTATCGGTATCAGGTTAGCAGATCACGACGTCGAGAGGATAGACCGGAGGATAAAGGAGGGCTACTATACGAGCAGGTCTGATTTCATAAGGGCTTCGGTGCGTGAAAAGATCAGAGAACTGGATGAACGGGAGGGTCATGCGTCCCTCTTAAGGGATATGGCCAGGGAGAGGGGAATTACCGATGAGGACGTCATCAAGGCCGCTAGGAAGGTAAGAAAGGAGATGTATGCAAGGGAGTTTCCGGATGATTAGATACCTGTTCGACACCTCCGTCCTCGTGGCGGCACTGATGGGGACCTCCGGACGTTCCATGCGTTACTATGACGATCCGACGCTCGAAAAGTTTACGATTGAATACGTGATCAAGGAAACCTATCGCGTACTAAGAGGCCATTATAAACTTTCAGAGGACGAGATAAGCCACGTAATGGAGGACATCCACGAGAAGATAAGGATCTTTCCCGATCCGACCGTAGGTGAATTCCGGAAGATCGATATCTCGGATAAATCGGACAGACCGATAGCGTGTGCTGCGAAGAAATACGGGTGCAGGCTACTATTAAGGGATTATCGTACCTACCGGGATTGCCTGGAGATCGTGGATGTCGAATACATACCGAAGAATGAATGACCGACAGTGCCATGGGCAGCATTTGGCAGGGTATTTTCATCATTCGGTACCTATTTCCTCCCGTAAAGGATTCCTTCGATACTATAGTTCGCGGAAAAATATCGACGTTATACATAAATACTCCCGGATACGTGTTTATGTTACTGGGACCTGGCATGGCAGCAGGCGGGACCCTGAACGGACGTGAAGGCATGAAATGGGTACGCAGATACGCCACGTGGTTGTTATTGTTCGTACTCGTTCTGCCCGGCGTAGGCTACACTGCGCCCATGCCTTATGCTGCCAGCGCTGCCGGTTCTCCGGTGAGCAGGGGGAACACGATCGTGGTGAACGCGTCGGGAGGCGGGAATTATGCGACCATTCAGGCCGGGATCGATGCGGCCAAGGATGGGGATACGGTTTACGTAGAGGCGGGGACGTATGAGGAGAACGTCAATATTCTTAAAAGTATAAACCTTAAGGGCAAGGGAGAAAATCAAACAATTATTAGGGGATCTAGAATTGAAAAGGTTGTTCATATTCTGACGGATAATGTGCTTATATCGGGTTTCATAATATCAACCCAAAGACCGGACGAGAAAGCTATTTCTGGAATTTATATGTATTCCGTTGATAAATGTACTATCGAGAACAACATGATTACAAATTGTGGCAATGGTATTCATTTATCCCGCTCATGCAACAGTACTATCATCAATAACATCCTTTTGAGTAATGGCGAGGGGATCCGTGTTGTAGAATCTAACAACATCGATGTAATTGAAAATCACTTGAGTCTTAATAGACTCGGTGTTGAGGTCGTTTCTTCAAATAATATCACGGTAAAAGGCAATATCATTACCAACAACGAATTTGGTATTGAGATCTATGAATCTAACGACAATACTATAAATAATAACTCATGCAGATCCACTAAAAGTGATATTTGCATCCTCCTCAGTCATAACAACTCGATAATCAGGAACCAGTGCAGTTCCGGCGAAGCGCATGGAATTTATCTCACGGGTAGTAAAAAGAACATCATTTCTCATAATGAAATGACCGAAAAGGGCATTTACTTCCAAGATCCTACCTTGGAGGAATTGACCAGTCACACAATCGATATGATGAACATTATAAATGGGAAGCCAATCGTCTTTTTAAAAAATTTAGTTGGAGCCACGATAAAGGAGAAAGCTGGTCAGATAATACTTGCCAACTGTTCCCGAGTCGTTGTGGATGGTCAAGATATCCACAATACGTCCATCGGCATCCAGGTTGCCTTTTCCTGCAATAATACCATAACGAACAACACAGTCTCGGAAAATCGATTATCCGGTATGGAGATTCATGAATCCAATGGAAATATAATTTCAAGGAACACATGCAACTCGAACGGGATAAATGGGGTTCTGTTGAGTGGATCGAATAATAATCTGATAGAAAATAACTGCGAATTGAATGAATGGGCAGGGATATTAGCAGGAGGTACTTACAACAACATCTCTAAAAATATATGCAATTTCAACAAATGGATCGGTGGCATTAGTATTTGGGGAGATGAAAACACAATCCAATTCAATAAATGCAATTCAAATACCGATAATGGAATTGATCTGTCCGACGCGGATCATAATCTCATCTCCAATAACACATGTTCATACAATGAAAACGGTCTAGAACTTGATAGGTCGACAAACAATAAAATAAACGATAATAACTGCACCTCGAACAAGGGAACGGCATTTAATCTTTATTTGTCCGATGATAACGTGTTAAACGGGAATCTAGCGATGAACAACACCGACGGAATTACCTTAGATGGATCGAAAAGGAACACCTTGACCTGCAACCTGATGGAAGGATGCGGGATACATATACTTGGGCGCGGTATTCCTGGAAATGTTGGAAATTTCAACACACATGATGTCGATGGATCCAATTTGGTGAATGGAAAGATAGTGTGTTATTTGAAGAACGCGACTGATAAGATTATTCCGTCCGATGTAGGTCAGGTTATCCTTGCGAATTGTACGGGGATTACGGTTGAGAATCAACACATCTATAACGTTACCGTTGGCGTTGGAGTATACTATTCTCGTGATGTCGATATTGTCAATAACACTTGTATCAATAACAGTTACAATGGAATTGAACTACACGATTCAAGCAACAATCTGGTAACGAACAACACACTCACTTCGAACAGCATGTACGGAATATCTCTATGGATCAATGCAGAGAATAACACCATCTGTAATAATACATGCGATTTGAATACGTTGAGGGGAATATCTATCGAGGGTCATGGGACGGGATGCAAGAACAATATCATTCTCAATAACAATTGCTCGAATGGTATATACGTATATTCCTGCAGCAATAACAACATTTCTCATAATAATCTTGGAGATGAAATGTCTCTCTGCTATGCCGAAGAGATGACCATAACCAATAACAGTTTTACACGGGGTGGCATTTACATGGGAGGACGTACGTTCGATCAATGGAACACGCATGATATCGATGATTCCAACAAGATCAATGGAAGTACCATCTACTATTGGAAAAATATCAATAACATAAATATCCCCGAAGGCGCTGGTCAGGTCATCCTGAGTAATTGCACCGGGATCCATATTGAAAACCAGGAAATTTCGAATACTAACACGGCGATCCAACTTGGATTCTCGGCAAATAGCACTATTGCGAATAATACATGCAACGATAACTACAATGGGGTCAATCTCCATTTTTCATCAGGTTGTGAGATTAGCAGCAATAACTTATCGAGTAATTATCACGGCATATATCTATACAAGTCTGAAAGGAACCTTGTTATTAACAATACATGCAGTTTAAATATTGAGGATGGTATTCTCTTTCAACAATCGGATAAAAATCACATTAATAATAACACCTGTAATTCTAACGGATTGCATTATGATTGTAACGGTATTGAGTTGTATTACTCCGATGATAATGTCCTTGAAGGAAACGTTGCCCTCCATAATACATATAACGGTATTAAGGTTTTTGAGGGGCGAAATAATGTTGTTTCCAATAATCTATGTGAGTACAACAACAGGAGCGGTATTCATGCTACATACTGTGACATCGGGGGGAGAGACCCGGGTTCGATTTCCAACAATACCTGTAGGTTTAACCAGAATGGCCTTTGCATACAGGATTCAAATTACCTTGCAATATCGAATAATACGTTCGAATCGAACTACGAGGATGGTATATATATCAACAATATCTTCCGTGTGAATATTCTATATAATAACTGTAGCAGGAATACGGAAAACGGCATAGCGATCGGCCGCAACTCTCCCGATAACATCATTACCCATAACATCATCTCGTCCAATGGAAAGTATGGAATATTGGTCGAAAGAGGGCATTCCAGTGACAACATGTTCCATCACAACGTTTTTCGATCTAACAACGGGGGCAAGAATCAGGCACAGGATAATGCACTTCGAAATAAATGGAATTCCGAAAGCGAAGGCAACTACTGGTCCGACTGGGCAGGCCCCGATTCCGACGGCGACGGCATCGTGGACGAGCCGTACCTCATCGACGGCACCGCAGGCTCCATGGACAATTACCCCCTGGCGGAGCCTGTCGATCCTGCGCTTCCCGTTGCCAACGGAGGGCTTCCCGTATCTGTGGACGAGAATACAACGGTCAGGTTCGACGCCCGCAATTCCCACGACGATAAGGGGATCGTGAACTACACCTGGGAATTTGACTATAAGGGAGAGGAGATCGCACTCCACGGGCCAAACCCCGCCTTCACCTTCGAGGAATCAGGTGTGTATGACGTCCTCCTTACCGTTATGGACGACGACGGGAACGTCGATACCGATACTATATGCGTGACGGTGGGGGATGTCCCATCCGATGGGCTTGACGACGCTGGTGATGCAGGGAAACCGGATGGGAATGAGGTTCGACTGATGGTGTATTACGGCATCGGGATAGGTGTGGTAATTGCAGTGTTGATATGTGTGACCGTAGTTCGGATACGGAGAAGGAAAAAGAAGAAACGCATAATAACGAAAAACACAGCCAGATTCAAGGGGCCCGATTGATTCATGAGAATGCAGAGGATGGACTTATGCGACCACGAAATGCACTCACCTGGGCGATGCTCCTGATATTTCTGACGTTACCACTTGGCGGGCTGCCCGTGCCCGCCGCCTCAGCTCCCGTCCGGGTCATGCCCACGGGGCGGACCATCGTCGTGAACGCGTCCGGAGGCGGGGATTACACGCACATACAGTGGGCGGTGGATAATGCTAGCGAGGGGGGTACGGTTTACGTGGAGGCGGGGGTGTATCAGGAGAATGTGGTAATCAATAAGACGCTTAGTTTGATTGGGGAAAGCAGAGAAAATCCGAGGATGATTGGGAATGGAAGTGGGAATATACTGGAAATAATGGCGGGTTGGGTTAACATAACAGGTTTTAACATTACAAATAAGCACGATGTATCCGGTGACATACCTGATAATATGGGGCTCACAGGTGTTGCCATATGTATCAATTCCAATTATTGTGGCTCTAATACATATAACGTTCGTGAGAATAATTGTAGGATAGAATACAATACCTGCTATGGAAACCATGCTGGTATTCATATAAAGTATTCTAACAAGAATATTATCGCGAATAATTTCTGTACTTCGAATCGTTATGGAATACTTCTCGATGGTGATTGGAACACGGTCGAACACAATTATTGCTCGGACAATCGTTACGGGATCTCTCTGCCGGGATCCAACGAGAATTTGATCGCTGCTAATACGTGCAATTCGAATTCGGAGGATGGGATCGCGCTCGATTGCTCAGATTCCAACACAATAATCAACAACGTGTGCAATGGGAATGGAGATAACGGCATCTCTATCGGACAGAACGATCACTGGGAATCCGAATATAACATTTGTACTAACAATATCTGTGACAACAATTCAGAGGGTATCCGTCTATCAGGTGATTCGGATCATAATCAGATTCGGGAAAATAAATGTTCTTCAAACGATAACAACGGCATCGTTTTATACGGGCGGGAGCAACACGAATGGTGGTATTACAATGGAGATTGGGTCTACTACTCTCCGGATGAGACCGTTGTGGAAAATAACTTCTGCAGTGACAATGACGTTGGTATTCATATCACCCTATCGGGATCAAATGACATTCTCAATAATACCTGCGACTCGAACACTGACAGCGGAATATCTCTCATCGAATCTTTGGATAATATGATCTCCAACAACACGTGTACTGACCAAATAACAGGAAATGGCATATACCTGACTTTATCGAATGATAACATGCTCATATCCAACGAATGCATCCACAATAACGTTGGTATCCACATTAAGGACTCCTGCTATTGTGAATTCTCCCTAAACAGGATCGAATCCAACCTGGATCATGGCATTTACAATACGGGAGATTATAATGTATTTGAAAATAATACCTTTCGAAGGAACATACGCTATGGTATTTCGATGGAATATGATTCATCAACCAACTCAATTTATTATAATTACCTATATTTCAACAATCTAGGAGAGAACCAGGCCTTTGATCATGGGATTAACAACAACTGGTACAAAGAGAAATTCGGCAACTACTGGTCTGACTGGACCCATCCCGACTCCGATAATGACGGTATAGTGGATGAACCATATCTGATAGATAGTCCGGTGAATTCATGCGATGAATACCCCCTGGCTTTACGAGCCGATCCCGCACTGGCGGTAACCCAAGATACATCAATCGTAACTATAGATGATAAGACCACGGTCCACTTCTATGTGAGAGATTTCCATTACGATGAGGGGATAAATAACTACACCTGGGAGTTCTATTATCGGGACAAGGAGATTGTGCTATACGGACGAGAACCCGAATTCTCTTTCGTGGAGCAGGGGACATACAACGTCTTGTTAACCATAATAGACGAGGCGGGGAACAGGGACGTTCATTTTGTGCAGGTCACCATCGATCCGACCCGGTCCGACGGAAATGACGATGACATTACCGATGATACGAAAAAGGATACCCACGAGGTACGAATGATGTTATATTTCATTATAGGAGTGGTTGTGTTGATTGGTCTTTTTATTTGTCTGGCATTTGCTATAGCAAAGACAAAACGAGATCAGAGAAAGGATAATCCCGACGAATGATAGTTAATAAAGAACCAATGCGTAGGTTCCTGCCACCAGTGCAATTATCGTACCAATTTCCATAAATAAGATGAGTACGAATCGTTTATTCACAGACCCAGGAGTTTTTCCCATGATTTCCGAAGAAATGACAAAATTGATCTCCGGATATCGATTGGTAGGTATCTGCTTCTTTCTGAGCATCGTCATTCAATTGATGGTCTTTTTCTCGTACTCCGCTTCAATGACCGCCGTGTCCTGCCTGGCCTCACTGGGATCACTTGTTGTTGGCATTACGATGATCGTGGGAGTGGTGAAGATCTATCGGGGAAGGAAAGCACTCGAACTGAATTACGAGTTCCTGATAATGCTGGGAATGGGATTGCTCCTGCTTACGACGATAATGTCGTTCCTCATTAGCAACATGTCGTCCATCATGGATTACCGCGAGATAGGGAAATTCGATGGATCCTCCTACCGGACCGAGTTGTATGCCGAAATGCTCATATCTGCGGTGAATATCGTGGCATTGGGTCTTCTGGCCCTGCCGGGATTGCTCAAGAAGAAGGGTAGGACCCTATTGATATTGCTGCTCGTCGTATTGGTGATCTCGATCGTCAATGACCTGGCTTCAATACCAACAAAGGTTGAGATACAGGAGGAACTCGAAGCGTACGTGGACGAGCTGGACAAAGATGAGAGTCCCTTGTTACCGAGAACCGAGGAAGAGGAAGCGGTAAGGCAGGAAAAGATATTGAGCAAGCTCAATTCGCTCATGAAAGGACTCATCATCCACAAGGTCATATGGTGGATCCTAACGGCATGGCTGGGTATCGTTATGATCAAGACCGCATCCATCATCTCGGAGGAATATGTCATGAAGGGAAGAAAGACCAGTTCACGATATGACTACGATTTCGACGATGAGGATGAGGACGATTACGAGGAGGACGACGACGATGAAGATGACGAAGGTGGAATCGATGAGGAAGATGACGATGATGACGATGATGAATATGTCGAAATGAGCATTATCCAAAGGTTGAAAAAAACGAAATGACTTTCCGATTCCTGGCGTACGCTCCGCTTTCATGAATATGGGATTGGGATTTGCCTTCGTTCACTGTTACTACATCACATCTCAACGAACGTTCCTTTCTACACCCAAATCCTATTTATACAACCTCCGCGTTCCATACAACATACCGACCGGTCGGTATGCGACGAGACGATGGAGTGAATACGGCCATGCCCGATCCCGATGATACCCGGCAGAAACTTCTCGCTGCTGCATTCGAGCTTTTTACCTCCAATTCGTACCGCAAGGTCTCGGTCAGCGCTGTCGCAGAACGGGCCGGTGTCTCCAAGGGTGGGCTGTTCCATTATTATCCGTCGAAATACGCCCTCGCCACCGAGGCACTTTTCCGGCACATCGAGGCGGGCATGTCCGGGTACCTGGAAAATGCGGCGGGCACGGAGCCCCGGGACCGTATACGAGGTCTCATTGACGTCAGCTTTGATACCATCGTCGCCGACTCGTCCGCTATACGCCTCTTCCTTGATCTGTATGAGGAGGGACTCGACGACGGCGAGGACATGAACATGTGGAAGGATTTCTTCCACCGCTACCATTCATATCTGACGACTGCGATTTCCGAAACGGGACAAAACAGGCCGGAAGCTCGAGCGCTCATTCTCATGGCGGCCCTGGACGGTCTCTCCCTCTACTGTGCGTTCATGCGCGGCAGCGACGGCCGGATGGATATCGAGGCCATCAGGAAAACCCTCGTTGAGATGTATCGACTGGACTGATCCGTACTTCTACCAATAGAAATGGTGTTAACAATGAGTCAGAAAAAAGTTAACCGCGACGAAACGTTCATCACTGCCAGGAACATCCACCGGACCTTCATCCTGGGCGAGGTACGGGTAAAGGCCCTTCGCGGGATCGACCTCGACATCGCCCGCGGTGAGTTCCTTGTCGTGCTCGGTCCCAGCGGCTCGGGGAAGACCACCCTTCTCAACATACTCGGAGGCATCGACAGCCCATCGGAAGGATACATAAAGATCGACGGCCGGGACATCGGCTCATACACGGAAAAAAACCTCTCGCAGTACCGACGGGAAAAGGTGGGCTGGGTGTTCCAGTTCTTCAATCTCATACCTTCGCTAACAGCCGTGGAGAACGTTGCCCTGGCCCTGGAGATGTCCGGTGACCGTCAGGGAATGATGGAAAGGAGCCTTGCGGCCCTTGACCAGGTCGGCATCCCGGACAAGGCGAAGATGTTTCCCTCTCAGTTATCGGGCGGCGAGCAGCAGAGGGTGGCCATAGCCCGGGCCCTGGTCAAACGCCCCGACATCGTCCTGGCCGACGAGCCCACCGGAAACCTGGACTGGAATACCGGTAAGAAGATCGCCGAGGTGATGCGGGAGCTGAACCGCAGGGAAGGGATCACGTTCGTCGTGGTATCACACGACGTCAGCATAACCGACGTGGCCGACCGGACCATCCGGCTCATGGACGGGCAGCTGACGAATGATGATTTTTACCGCCCCGTCTCGAAGAAGGTGATGGACGAATGAGGCTGTTACTGGTTAAGGCCATGAGGGATCTCTGGCACGCGAAGCTTAGGACCATTTTCATCCTGTCCGCCGTAATCTTGTCGGTGGGCCTAGGTATCGGCCTGGTCAACGCCACCAAGGACGTTAACGAGTCCTTCGACAGGCGTTACGAGACGACGAACTACGAGGATATCGACATATTGTTCGAGACGGGCGCTCCCGATATATCCGCCGTTCGCTCCATTCCCGGAGTGGCAGAGGCCCAGGGAAGGCTCTTTCTGGATACCCAGGCGGAGTACGAGGGGGAAAAGTACGAGGCGCATTGGCTTTCGGCTCCCTATCACACTGAAAAACCCTATGCCGCCATAAACGGCTATCATCTCTTCTCTGGAAGTTATATCGCTTCCCCCGAAGCACGGGAATGCCTCGTCGGTAACCTCTTTGCCGATGAGCACGGAATCGAACCCGGCGATAACATCCTGCTGAGGTACGGCAACGTGTCGGTAAGGCTCAACGTGTCCGGCATCGTCGGTTCCCCGGAATATCTTTACGTCGTGGGCGATGCCGGATGGCCCCAGCCCGGAAAATTATTACCGGTGTTCACCACATACGAGTTCGCCGTGGATTTTCTCAATCTAACGCACGGCACGTACAACGAACTCCTCATCAGGACATCGGATCGCGGTGACAGGGAGGAAGTGAAGAAGGCCGCAGAGGGGCTTCTCACGGCAGAGGGCCTGAGGATAGAGAGGTCGCTTCTGGGAACCGAGGAGTTGGACTACCAGTTCGCAAGGGCCGATGCCGACGGCATGGAGAAGACGGGCTGGGCCTTCGGCTTCATCGTGCTCGCGGTGACCGCCGTGGTGATATACAACACCATGAACAGGCTAATCGCCACCCAGCGCTCCTACATCGGCGTCATGGGGGCCCTTGGCGGCCGGCGCAGCCGAATACTCCTCCATTACTGCCTCTTCGGCCTTCTCCTGGGCCTTGTCGGTTCCGCACTGGGCATCCTCTTCGGTATCGGAGTATCGGCGCTCATTGTGTATGCCTACACCGGGCTCATCGGTCTTTCTGAGCCGGTCTACACCGTGTTCTGGATATACCCGGTGATCTTTGCCACCCTCGGCATCCTTCTCACCACCGCCGGAGCCTTCCTTGGCTCGCTCAGAACACTCTCCATCGGACCCCGGGAGGCACTGACGTCCCAGTATCACACCGCGGTCTTCTCCAGAAAACCCTTCCTCGAGAAGGTGTTCGACGTTTTCGGGGCCCGCAAGAGGATCTTTCTGAAAATCCCTCTGCGCAACCTAACACGGCATCGCGTCCGAACCCTGGTCACCGTGATCGCCCTGGCCTTTTCGATGATACTGGTGTTCGCCACCATCGCACTCACCCTCTCTTTCATGCAGCCAATAGAGGACAATTACGACCATTACGAGAAATGGGATCTCAACGCGGGCCTTCTCACATACCATGACCGGTCGGCCGTGGAGGCCACGACGGCAAACCTTACCTCCAGGGGCTTTACGGCGGAGCCGGCTCTCCGGGATTTCGTCGCGGTAACCGGCGATGATGAGCTCGTCTATGCCCGCATCCAGGCGTTCGGCGAGAACTCGACCCTGCGTAAATTCAACGTCATAGACGGCAAGAAAGATCCCGATAGGGGGATACTCGTCGGTTCCATACTGGCCAGAAGCCTCGATCTGGAACCGGGAGACAGCGTGACATTCGTTCTGGGCAATTCCACCTCCACCGCGGAGATCGCGGGCATCACCGGGGAGCTCATGGACGACTCCTTTCTCATGACGCTTTCCCAGGCAGATTTTTACCTCCATACAGATGGCAGGGTGAACTCGGTGCTGGTATCCACGGACGAGGACCGTCTTGACGAGGCGGAGTCGATCCTACGATCGGAGCTGCCCGTGGGCTCGATATCACGTACCGACGACGTCGTCAATGGTATGGAATCGCTGCTGGAAAGCCTTCTTGCCATCTTCCTGATATTCATCGCTTTCGGCATTCTGGCGGAGGTGCTTTTCATCTCGACGACGGTGGTCCTCAACATACTGGACCGTGAGATGGAGTTCATCTCGCTTCGGGCCATGGGCGCCGATCCCTGGAGGATCAGAAGGACGGTGATCGGCGAGAGCGTTCTATTGCTCCTGGCCAGCCTCATCATCGGCCTTCCACTGGGTCTCCTGAGCACAAAGTGGACCATGGCATATCTGGTGGAGGACCTGATGTATTTTCAGCTGAACGTGGGTCCCGCCGCCTACGTAATAACCGCCGCCATAGCGCTGCTGGCGACCCTGGCCGCCTCCTACGTATCCGCAAGGCATATAACGAAACAGAATCTGGCGGATACGATACGGAACAAGATGATATCGTAGATGTCAATGGCGCTTGGAAAATCCCCAAAAACGGCGGTTAAAATTCCTCATCCTATAATGCCCACCTTCCACTCAGAAAAGTAGGCGGGCGATGTTTGAGATAGAGGAACAATCCATGATACAGCACCTCTACATCGACGGATTGATCAAATCCGCATCATCTCATATACGTGGGGTTTTCTCCCTTCCACCATCATCCCCTCTTTTCCCCCGAACAATCAACAGTATCACTATCACCATGCCAACAACGACTGCTGCTACAACACAGATTGTCACAACCACCCACACGAGAATCCCGCTTCTCTCTTCATTTACCGTCCCGTTCCCCTCACCGCCGTTCCCAGGCGTCACATCATCATCGTAATCATCATCTCCCACCATCACCTCTGCAACCGAAACATTGACCACATCCACACCCACATTGCCTGTTTTATCCCTGACCGTTAGCTTCACGGTATAATTCCCGGCGATATCGAATCTGTGCCGAACCTCCATTCCATATCGCTTCCGCACACTACCATTGTACCTTAATGACCACGTGTAATTATCAATTCCGTCGTTATCGCGGCATCCACGTCCATCGAAAGTAAATTCCTGGAATTGGTCTATCTTTCCATCGTCCCCCGCCTCCGCGACCGGCTTTATTGTATCCATAACCTCGACGAAATACACACCGAACTCATCGAAGGAATTGAACTCGTTTTCCTCATAATCCGAGGCGATGAAATAATAGCTCATATTCGTGGGATATGTTGGCATGACAATAGAGAGGTTCCAGATCTCCTCACCGTTGGACTCCATTGTATCGGATTCATAATTCACGCCATCGAAACTGTAGATAACATCAACCCTCACTACGCCAACATTATCCTCGAAGCTCGCAGTGAAATCGAACTGTCCACCAGTCCCGGCTTCGCTGTCGGACTTGTCCTCGATGAAGCGGGGTGCGTCGTTGTCGGTGATCGAAACGTGCTTGTCGGTACTGTAATGCGTGTTTCCTGCTGCATCCGCAATGCCTATTCTGTAGATGAGGTCGTCCAGGCCGTGATCAAGACCGAACATGCCGGTCCAGAAGAATCCGCCGCTGGGGTCGAGCGAGATATTCCACCTGGTCTCGCCATGCAGCCATTCGATGAAGACCCTATCCACTGCGATGTTATCGTAAGCTCGGATGCGAAACATGACATCATCGCCAGTGGTTCCCGTATCCGGGGTCTCATCCCCGAGGAGAGTGGGGAGGTCGTTGTCCAGCACGGGAACCGTTCGGGACTCACTCGTATATTCGTTATCGAACACGTCGGTGATGTGAACTACATAGTTAAGGGATTCTATGCTCTGCTCGAGGGTTATGATCCCGGCCCAGTAAGACCCGTTCATCGTCAACGGAAGGTTCTCACCGGATTCATCGTGGTTCCATTCAATCGATACCGATGCGACATCAATATTATCGCTCGCGCTGACGTTGAAATGGAACTCGTCACCGGTTGTACCTGCAGAGGGGGAGTCATCGGCGTCCAATGTTGGTAGTTCGTTATCTGGAATTACGGCGTATTTTAAGAAATAATCGTTCCGATCAATAAAACCAATGTGTGGTCTGCCATACATATCAACTGCTATGGCAGTATCTCTAGCTACCTCCCCTTCCGTAAAAACAGTGCTCGATTCCCAATTTTGATCATTCTTTATTG